>CAJAHC010000563.1 GCA_903939355.1 uncultured Methylococcaceae bacterium
TACTGTCTTAATAACAACAAATAAATAAATAGCAATTTCTTTTGATTATTTTAATGATATTCTTTGGGAACAAACAATTGGAATTTATTAATGGATTGATAGATTCATTTGTCCTCCCAATCAAGCGGAGTCATCATGAAAACTAAGGCAACTAAACGATTAAATATATTATTAGGGGCACTCTATCTATTTTCTTTTAGTGCCACACTATATGCACAAACCAGCATTGCTATTTTGGATTTTGAGCTCAGTGATGTAACCCTAGCACCTAATATACCTGCAGAAATTGATAGAACAGCAAGTATTAAAGGTATGTTGGAAGGTGAATTACAAAGAGCAGGTTATAAAATAATTGAAATTGATAAGACTATTCAACTTGAAGCCAATGCTGGGTTCGGATATCTTTTCAATCATAATGATGTTGCCGCAGATCTAGGTAAAAAATCTGGAGCTGATTATATATTAGTGGGTAGGTTGCATAAACCGAGTTATCTATTTGCTTATCTGATGGGACATTTGATTAAAACTGATACAGGTGGATTAGTTGAAAACTATGTTGTGGAAACCAAAGGTGGTGATAAAAAACTCACACTTAAAGCAATTGAAACTTTAGCATCAAAGATAGATGACAACGTGGATAAAATTTATACCACGCCTCCACCCACTAGAGCAATTGGGCATTAGCACAAGATTTTTTCAAACAAACATTTGCTTAGCCTTTAAGATCTGATACGTATTCAGACGGAGAAAGAATATTAATCCGTCATGCAATCAGATAAAAAAACATATCCTACCAACAGCTAAAAAGTACTAACGCACCTTAATGGATCATCAGGAATTTTCATATTTATTAGAATGTTATGGCTTATTTTATTGAATACTACTCCCATTAAATGATACAAAATGGTGCATTTTTGTAGGCAATTTAGTTTTGATTCTGTATAATATGTCCCGCTTATAATGTGAATTTAACTACAGAGAGTTAGGTTCCCGTAAGTGTAAAAGGAGGAACGTGGAGCGGTCAGTTTTTAACTGATATAAAAATAATGATATCGCAACAAAATAAAACTACAATCCTATTTTGTAGTCGTCCGTAAAATAAAAAAATAACAGGATGAAGCCCACACTATGTGGGTTTTTTTTCGCTAGAAATATCTTTAATTTACATCTCTTCAATGGCATCAAGTGCGACTACTAATAGTTACACCTCATCTTTTCTTCGGAAATATTTGCTCAAACTCTGTTGTTTTTTTTCAAAGATTTATCATCATCTTCTCCTAAAAAAGCCTGATTGGATTTAAATTCCTTGGAATGTATTGTTGCTATAGTGCAACGGTAAAACTGATCCTTTAACCAGCGCATAATGACCAATAGATTTAGTGTTGAATTACTGAATTAATTCAGAGATTATTAGTCCCCGATTAATGCCTATAGGGTTAACAACTATGAAAGTTATCACTACTGTTGTAATTAAATGACTAGCAGAATAGATGATGAGGCATTTCAATTAGCATTAGCCACTTATATAGATACATTTGGGGACTTTAATCCCTTTGATCCAAATTTTGTTTATATCACAACTGAAATGTTAATAGATGCAGTGACTTCAGGTAATGAAATCCTGCCATATGATTAGTTGATGAATGGCTATAACAAATAATAAAAAATAAGAAATAGTTACTAATTATCAAGTTGGATGAAAAAATGAGTGCACTTAATGAATTAACAGAAGAAGCGTTCCATTTATATAAGAATATTTCAGAGTTATCTAAAAAACCTAAGATCAGCCGTTACCAAGAAAAATACTTTTTGTGTCTAGCTGACAAGTGTTTCAGACGATATGAGAGAAGATTAATGAAGTTTTTGGGATGTAAGTAAAAATCTCTTTTGCTGATTTTAACCTAATTACCTGAATGCATTAATTTGAAATATATTGGTATGAGATAAACATGAAAAGTAATATCGGTAAAA
>CAJAHC010000564.1 GCA_903939355.1 uncultured Methylococcaceae bacterium
ACACTACGCCAAATTCCCAAGGGCATTTGGGTACTCGGCTTTGTAAGTATGCTAATGGATATCTCATCCGGGATCTATAGTTTGCTACCTTTGTTCATGGTCACAACACTAGGCACCAGTGTTTTAACTGTAGGTATTATTGAAGGCTTGGCAGAATCCACCGCTTTAATCGTAAAAGTATTTTCAGGGATAATAAGCGACTATATCGGCAAACGCAAAAGCCTTGCCCTGTTTGGTTATGCATTAGGAGCTCTAACTAAACCTCTGTTCGCCTTAGCTTCCAGTACCGGGCTTGTTTTAACAGCCTGTTTACTAGATAGAATCAGTAAAGGGGGGGGGGGCGCGGAGCACCTAGCGATGCATTGGTCGCTGATATTGCTCCACCGCATCTACGAGGAACCTCCTTTGGATTACGCCAATCATTGGAGACCGTGAGTGCTTTTCTAGGGCCCTTACTAGCAACTGATTTAATGCTGCTCTGAGCAAATGATTTTAGAGCCATTTTTTGGATAGCTGCCATCCCAGGAACACTAGCCGTTACCTTACTTTTTTTTGGAATTACAGAGCCAGAACGCCCACACTCCGAAAAAAGAATTAATCCCATCAGCCGACAAAATTTGCAACGTTTAAGCTTTTCCTATTGGTGGGTGGTAACCATTAATGCATTTTTTATGCTCGCACGTTTTAGCGAAGCATTTCTTGTATTACAAGCCCTTCAAGTTGATATCCCGTTAGCACTAACGCCTTTGGTGATGGTTGCAATGAACATTATTTATGCCACTTCCGCCTATCCCTTTGGAAAACTCTCTGATCGCATATCACACTACACATTACTCGGGGTTGGACTCATTATATTAATTATCGGCGATCTTATTTTGGCTCATAGCAATCACTGGAGCACCCTCTTGTTAGGCGTTACCTTATGGGGTATTCACATGGGTATGACACAAGGCCTACTCTCGGCTATGGTAGCCGAAAATGCTCCCGCCGATCTGCGAGGAACTGCTTATGGTTTTTTTAGCCTAATAAACGGATTAGCACTATTAATTGCAAGTGTATTAGCTGGTTTTGTGTGGGATCAATTTGGTTCCACTACTACCTTTTACACAGGTGCAAGTTTTTGCTTATTGGCTTTAGTCGGATTAACCTTGAAACCCACTAACTCAGGTACAAAATTCTAAAATCATTTTTACCCAAAACACAAACAATAAATTTTAATGATCAACTTTTAAATTCACGCACTCCATTTTTAAGTGCTTGATGCAAAGTGAAAAACATATCAAGAAAATATTTCTACTTTTATCAGGGTATGAGATTTTCCGAAAAACAAGCTATCGGATTTTACAGGTATAATCGAATAATTATTAGTATTACCTTGGAATAGTTACAGCGTTATTCGTTATCTAACAACCTAAACCGACACCTTCAGCTCCAAGAGCTAATCTTCAAAAATCATCTATTAAAAAAAACGAAATCACTCTCACTATCGTACAATAACAAATAGATTACACAATTTAAAATAGGATCTTAAAACATGTTCAAGCCTCGTATTACTGCATTTTCATTACTATTTATTTCACTATGCATTTCAACGTCAAGCTTCGCTGAAAGCGATATAACGATGCATCAAGTCTATTTAGCAGCCGCAGCAGGAAAATTTACTGAAGCACAATCCATGATGGACAAGGTACTAAGTGAACACCCCAATAGTGCCAAAGCACATTTTGTAGAGGCTGAGTTACTGGCAAAACAGGGACAACTCAACAAAGCGGCCAGTGAATTGAATATTGCTGAAGGCTTACAGCCTGG
>CAJAHC010000565.1 GCA_903939355.1 uncultured Methylococcaceae bacterium
GACTGTCTGTACCGGACATGGATACATTATTCGATACAGGTGCCTTATTTGGTCAAGTTGATCGATTGCCTTTACGCGATATTATTGAAAATTTAAAGGTTCTATATGGTGGCAGTATTGGTTATGAATACATGCACATTGTTGATACTCAAATAAGACGCTGGTTAATTAGTCGCATTGAAAGCTCTAAAAATAAATTAGTCCTCACGGCTGAAAAGAAACGGGGTGTTTTAAAATTATTAACCGCTGCTGAAAGCATAGAAAGCTATTTACATCATCGCTTTGTCGGCCAAAAACGTTTTTCACTGGAAGGTGGCGAATCGCTTATCGTCATTCTGGATGAGTTAATTCAAAACTCCGGCAGCAATGGCGTTAAAGAAATTGTTATCGGGATGGCACATAGAGGCCGATTAAATGTATTGGTCAACATTTTAGGGAAAAGCCCTGCCAGCCTATTTGATGAGTTTGAAGGAACCTCCGCTTTATCGCCCGGTGTTAAGTCCGGCGACGTAAAATATCACATGGGATTTTCCTCTGACGTTACCACACCGGGTGGCCCTGTTCATTTAACCTTGGCATTTAATCCCTCACATTTAGAGATCATCAATCCTGTTGTTGAAGGTTCTGTAAAAGCTCGTCAGGATAGAGAGGGGAAAGAGGGCATAAATACAGTTATTCCGATTCTAATTCACGGGGATGCCGCTTTCTCAGGTCAGGGCATTGTGATGGAAACCCTTAACATGTCACAAACCCGGGCTTTTTATACGGGCGGTACAGTTCACATTGTTATTAACAACCAAATCGGTTTTACCACCAGCAATCCCTTAGATGCACGATCAACTTTATACTGCACCGACGTTGCCAGTATGATTCAAGCGCCAGTTTTTCATGTGAACGGCGATGATCCGGAAGCCGTTATGTTTGTAACCGAGCTGGCTCTTGATTATCGAAACACGTTTAATAAAGATGTGGTGATTGATCTTATTTGTTACCGCCGTCTTGGTCATAATGAAGCGGATGAGCCTGCAACGACTCAACCCGTCATGTATAAGAAGATTCGCAAGCATCAAACGACACGAACTATTTATGCGCAAAAGTTAATTAGCGAAGACATTATTAGCTTGGCGGAAGCTAATAAAATGGAGGGTGATTATCTAACGTTACTGGAATCTGGCCAAGTGGTGTCAAGGCCCATCTCTACAAACTCTAATTACTCCTATACCAATCAATGGAATGATTTTCTTAATGTAAGTTGGGATGTGCCCTGTAAAACAGCTATCTCCATGGAACATTTGCGATTTTGTAATGATAGGATGCAACGCTTACCTAATGGTTTCGAGCTTCATGCCCGTGTCGCCAAAGTCATGGAAAACCGTTCTAAAATGGCTGCCGGATCGCTACCCTTAGATTGGGGCTTTGCTGAGAATATTGCTTATGCCAGTTTACTATTAGAAAACCATAACATTCGATTAACCGGTCAAGATGTGGGTAGAGGGACTTTTGTGCATCGGCACGCCGTCTTTCATAACCAACTTAATAATAAAACCTATACACCGATCAAGCATCTTGATAAGAATCAAGGTAATGCGCAAATTTTTGACTCTCTATTATCAGAAGCCGGTGTCTTAGGTTTTGAATATGGCTATAGCACAACAATGCCCAATACCTTGGTTATTTGGGAAGCGCAATTTGGTGATTTTGCCAATGGCGCGCAAGTTGTTATTGATCAATTTATCAGTTCTGGTGAAACCAAATGGGGGCGTTTGTGTGGTTTAGTTATGTTGTTGCCGCATGGGTTTGAAGGGCAGGGGCCAGAGCATTCCTCTGCTAGATTGGAACGCTATTTACAACTGTGTGCCGACCATAATATTCAGGTTTGCTATCCAACAACCCCCGCACAAATATTTCACTTATTACGGCGTCAAATAATTCGACCTTATCGTAAACCACTCATCATTATGAGTCCTAAAAGCTTATTACGACATAAGTTGGCGGTATCAACGCTTGAAGACTTAACTAAGGGTAGCTTTCAACCCGTCATCGGCGAGCAGGATGTTATTAAACCTAATTTAGTGACACGGTTTATTTTATGTAGCGGTAAAGTTTATTACGATTTACTGGATGCGCGCCGTAAAGACAATCTTAAACATATTGCCATTGCACGACTTGAGCAAATTTATCCTTTCCCCGATAAATTACTAAAAGCTGAGCTGGCAAAATATCCTCAGTTAAAAGATTTCATTTGGTGCCAAGAAGAACCCAAGAATCAAGGTGCTTGGTATCAGTCCAAACATCATTTTTCTGATAATGTACCCAAGCAAATCAATATAACTTATGCTGGACGTGACGCCTCTGCAGCACCTGCAGTGGGGAACTTTCATGTTCATATAGAACAACAAAAAGCTGTCGTTCAATCAGCTTTATACGGCAATCTTTCAGGACAATAATATGAGCATTGAAGTACTAGTTCCAACGTTACCCGAATCGATTTCTGATGCGACGCTAATCACTTGGCATAAACAGCTGGGTGATTTTGTCAACAAGAACGAAAGTCTAGTTGATCTTGAAACAGATAAAGTTGTACTAGAAGTGACTGCCCCTGAAGCAGGCATACTGAGTCAAATATTAAAAGATAATGGATCGATAGTTACCGGTGGCGAAGTACTGGCTCTATTAGAAGTAAATAGCGCTCAACCTGTTGTTAATCCATCTGCTAAATCTGAAACTCATGAAACGCCTGGGCGTAATAATGACGACATTCCGTTAAGCCCTTCAGTTCGACGATTAATTCATGAAAATACGTTAGATCCTTCGCTAATAAAAGGATCCGGTAAAGATGGACGATTAACCAAAACTGATGTGTTAGAACATTTGAGCAAAAACGCATCTAGCGATGAAAACCGCCTAAATACAACTCAAGTAAAGAACTTAGAACCAACGGGTACAAATGCAACACCTGCATTAGCAACCAATATTCGACCTGAGCAACGGGTTGCAATGACTCGCTTAAGAGTAAAAGTTGCTGAACGCTTGTTACAAGCTCAACAAAATGCAGCGATGTTAACAACGTTTAACGAAGTGAATATGCAAAATGTTATTGATCTACGCAATCAATACAAAGGTCGATTTGAACAAAAACATCAGGTCAAATTAGGCTTTATGTCATTCTTTGTTAAAGCGTCCATTGAAGCTTTAAAACGCTTTCCAGCCATTAATGCGTCAATTGACGGCACTGATATTATTTATCATGGTTATTATGATTTGGGAATTGCTGTCAGTACGCCTCGTGGTCTGATTGTGCCTGTCTTACAGGATGCCGATCAATTGGATTTTGCAGGCATTGAGAAGAGTATTGGTAATTTTGGAGAAAAGGCTAAAGCAGGGACATTGACCTATAATGATTTACAAGGGGGTACTTTTACTATAACCAATGGCGGTGTGTTTGGATCTATGTTGTCTACGCCCATCCTTAATCCACCGCAGTGTGCTATTTTAGGCATGCACGCTATCAAAGAGCGTGCCGTTGTAGAAAATGGTCAAATTGTCATCAGACCTATTATGTATTTGGCCTTATCCTATGACCATCGACTTGTTGACGGACGAGAAGCCGTACAATTTTTAGTGACTGTCAAAGAATGTTTAGAATCCCCAGCTCATCTTTTACTCAATATTTAAGGATATGTCTAACAAAAACAAGCATTATGATGTCGTTGTTATTGGTGCAGGCCCTGCTGGTATAGCCACTGCCATACGCAGCGCTCAGCTTGGTCTAAAAACGGCGTGTATTGATGTTTGGTCCCATAAAAAATCACAACATAAATTAAGTAAGTCACATCTAAATACAGGCGGTCTTGCCGCTATGTGTTTGTTGGAATCTGCAAAGATTTATCATCAGCTCAATTCTTCGATTGCTCAGCACGGTATTTATGCTGAAAACATTTCTGTTGATATCAAGTCAATGGTTCATCGTAAAGATAAAATAATCGAAAAAATAAGTCGGAATTGGTCTTCATTATTTGCTGAGTTAAATATCGATCATATAGAAGCAAAAGCTCAGTTACTGAATGATCGCAAAATAGAAATCACGACTTATGATGCTCAATTAAAGTCAATAATCGAAGCTAAACACATCATTTTGGCAACTGGCTCCATACCTATTTCTTTGCCCTGCATTCCCATAGATAATAAA
>CAJAHC010000566.1 GCA_903939355.1 uncultured Methylococcaceae bacterium
CTGAAATTGAATTGAAAAAAGGCAACTTATTGATTAGCAAGCCTTTGTTTGGATCTCAAGGTGAGGGTATTCGGCGAATAGAAAAAATGACCGATTTATTCTGGTTGACTAATAGTCATGGCGTATATTATTTGCAGCGATTTGTGCATTGTTCGGGAGTAGGCTTTTCTGATAACCGTGTGTTTGTTATTAATGGTCAGGTTGTTGCGGCGATGCGTAGGCGAGGAAAGTCCTGGTTGAATAATGTGGCACGAGGGGCAAGTTGTGAGCGTATTGATGTAAATTTTGAAATGGCTGAATTAGCTGTTAAAGCAGTAGCAGCATTAGCAATGGATTATGCGGGAGTAGATATTATTCAAGATATAGATGGGCATTACACTGTTATCGAGGTTAATAGTATTCCCGCCTGGAAAGGTCTTGAAAGTGTTTGTGATACTTCTATTGCACAAGTTTTGGCGGATGATTTAATTAATCGTTACGTTAAACCCTTATGATTTCGCCACAAGAAGTTAGCCTACTTTATCAACAAGCCTGCGAGATTGAATTACAGGCATTTAAGCCTGGTAATGTTAGTGTTTATGCCGATGGCCATGATATGACCGTAGACGATTTTAGAGTTAGTGCAAAGGTAAGTGCAGTTCCTCTCTGTAATTCAGACTATACCTTAGGAGAAAAAATATTTTATGCTGTTAAGGCAACTCGTGAAGCCGTTTCCTGCAATACGAATTTGGGTATTATATTGCTCTGTGCGCCATTAATACAGGCTATCTATAATAAGCAGCCGGCTTTTACATTAAGACAATCATTAAGTGAAGTTTTAACTAATACAACAGTGCAGGATGCAGAGTGGGTTTTTAAGGCAATTATGCTGGCATCGCCGGGTGGTTTGGGTAGTTCTGATGAACAGGATGTGACAGAAGAACCTTCAGTTAATCTTACTGAAGCCATGCGATTGGCTAGTGTAAAAGATCGGATTGCCTTGCAATATATTACCGATTATCAAGATATTTTTGATTTTGCAGTTTTGGTATATTACAATGGGCTAAATAGGTTTGGAATCGAGAAGTGGGCTGCGGTGTTTGTATATGCTTCTCTTTTAAGCCAATATCCAGATAGCCATATCGAAAGAAAATATGGCAGTCAGTATACTGAGTTCATTTCAAGTAGGATGTCTCTTCTGTCAAATCAGTTATCTGAAATTGTGAATCCTGAAGACTCTTTATTATTATTATTCAGTATTGATAAGGCTTTCAAGGCTAAGGCTTTGAATCCAGGCACTATGGCAGATATAACCGTAGCAACGGTATTAGCAGTATTATTAGAGGATGTTATTAAATAACTCTTTGTAATAAAAACCTCCAGGTTTAGATATTGGGGGTGAACAAAAGCTTAAATTTTTCATTTTTCTTCATAAGGTATATTTAACATGGCAAAGATTAATAAAGTATGTATTGGTGAGTCATTAGTTGGCGAAGGCAACGAGATTGCACATATCGATTTGATGGTAGGACCACGTGGTTCAGCTGCTGAGTCTGCATTTGCAAACGCATTAACAAACAACAAAGACGGTTTTTCTACTTTGTTAGCAGTTGTTGCTCCTAACCTAATGGTTAAGCCTGCTACTATCTTATTCAACAAAGTAACAATCAAAGGTTCTAAGCAAGCTGTTCAAATGTTTGGCCCAGCTCAACGCGCTGTTGCTATGGCTGTTGCTGATTGTGTTGAAGACGGCACTATCCCAGCTGATGAAGCTGATGATTTATTCATCTCTGTTGGTGTTTTCATTCATTGGCAAGCAGAAAATGATGCATTGATTGAGAAATTCAACTATCAAGCAACTAAAGAAGCTCTGAAACGTGCTATTGCTGGTTCACCAACTGCTGCTGAAGTTGTAGCTGCAAAATCAACTGCTAAACATCCGTTCGCAGTTAACAACGAAGGTTAATTCCTTGACTTGATGCGTTAGCGCATCTTGTCTGAGTTGTTAAAAATACCTCGACTTGTCGGGGTATTTTTTTGCCTATAGTTTTTGAATGTCTTCACGGCTTATAGTGCCAGAGTGTAATGCGCTGGCAATAAGTGTTTGATTTACACCGAGTAATTTTATCGCATGAAGATCATTGGTATTTCTTATACCACCTGCAGCAATAAACTGCTTATCTGGATAGTGGCTACAAAACTCGTTTAACTTTGCCAAATCAGGCCCCTGACAACTGCCGATCCGAGTTAAGGTCATAATAATAATATTATCCGGCCACAAATCCTGCCTAGAAAAAAGACTTTTTGCGCCCAGTTCCTCGGACATCGAATAATCCAAAGAAAGAATAAAGCGATTATTAAAAGCTTTTAGATCTAAGATATTTTCATCGCTATAACTCTCACTACCTAATACTGGTAAATAATTATGAGGATATTTTTTAAGTATTTGATAGCCTTTATCGATCCAAAATTGTATGTAAGGAAAAAAAATCAATACCTCATTGATTAAGCTGTCATGATCACCTTGTTGAGTAATCGCATTTAAGTCAGCAATATAAATAGTATCAAAATCATAAATATCCAAAAAAAACTCAATAACTTTATAAATGTCTGCAGATTGGCATAAATTAGTTTTAATAGGTTGGTATTTCTCACGCAGTCCTTGCTGAGCATGAACGACAACGCCGTTTTTTAAATCAATGACAGGAATTATTTTCATGGATAAAGTTCTGCGGGGATTACGGTGATAAAATGCGGTATGAAAATTTTAGTATTTGAGTATATCACTGGAGGCGGTTTTAATAAGCAGAAACTACCTGACTCCCTGAAAAATGAGGGGTGTTTGATGCTGCAGGCGCTATTGGATAGTTTACGTTTCCAAGTTAATCATAAGAATTTGTCTATTATGGTTATGCTGGATTATCGTTTTAAAGGTTTAATAAACACGGATGGATTTGAATCGATCATTATTAAACGGGAACAAAATAGTCATGAAGAATTTGTTCGTTTAGCTCAAGAGTGCGATGCAGTTTGGCCAATTGCTCCTGAGTCTGATGGCGTCTTACAACATGTCTGTCAAGCTGTTGAGCAACTGGGTAAGAGATTATTAAGTTCATCGTCTGACGGAGTTACCCTAACAGGTAATAAATTTAAAACTTACGAGCGTTTAAAGGAATATCCAATTGCAACAGTGCCCACTCGATTATTTACTAGAGCTGATAGTCACATTGATACGCTAAATATGGCGCAAGAACTGGCTGATTTATGCAGTCTTAATTCGATAGATAAAATTGATCAATGGGTGGTAAAGCCTGTTGATGGGGTAGGGTGTACGGACAATTATATACTGACTGACCAACAGGATTTTGTTCAGATGCTTTCTCGACAGGGGCACTATATTATTCAACCCCATCTTCAAGGTAAAAAAACCAGTTTGTCCTGCCTGTTTAAAGAAGGTATAGGTTGGTTGTTATGTGTTAATTTGCAAAAATTCAACATTATTAATCAGCAATATCAGCTTTCGGAAATAATTGTAAATTGTAACGTTGATTTAAGTCGTTATCAGGATTTGGTTAAGAGTATTGCTCAAGCATTTACTGAGTTATGGGGTTATGTAGGCATTGATTTAATAGAAACAACCGAACAAATATTTGTGCTTGAAATAAATCCACGATTAACGACTTCATTTGTGGGAATCAATGAGGCATTAGGAATCAATGTGGCTGAAAATGTTTTGCAATTATTAAACGGTCCGCCAATTATTAAGCCTCTTTATAACCAAGCTATAAGAATTCAAGTGAAGCATAATGATTGAAAGTAACATGATGGGCTGGGATATAGGTGGCGCCCATGTGAAAGCCGCTGTAATCAACTCTAGGGGGGAAGTGA
>CAJAHC010000567.1 GCA_903939355.1 uncultured Methylococcaceae bacterium
AAGCGTTCGGTGCCCACAGTAGTATACAAATCGGGCAAAGTGGTGCTATTATTCATCATTTTTGGTGAATCGTAATTGTCGAAAGTGTTGGCAGCAGCCGCATCGAAGTATATCAACGCTTCGTCTGATTGACTACCATTAGCTAATTGCAGACGTACAAGTTGGCGTTCATCCACTTTTGGTGCTTTGAATTTATTATTATCGCCTAGTTAATAATTATTTTTAGTCCAAGCTGTTTAGTTGTCGGCATAAGTCTCTTGGTAGACAAACATATAAGGAGGTACATCTGATCTTGAGTTTATAGTACAATTTGAGGTTAAAATGACTTAACAGGCTTTGCGCTGAATAGTTGAGATGATAGAAACAATAAATACTGATCGGGGATATTAAAGATGACAATGGACGATAGAGACGGCGTGATTTGGCTGGATGGTGCCTGGGTTGAATGGCGTGAAGCAAAAGTCCATGTACTAACACATACATTGCACTATGGATTGGGTGTGTTTGAAGGTATAAGAGCCTATCATGCTGAAAAAGGTACTGCTATTTTTAGGATGCAGGAACATACAGATCGGTTGTTTCGTTCCTCACACATTATGAATATGGCAATGCCTTACACCAAGGATGAGATTAATCAGGCCTGTCGTGATGCTGTTGCTAAAAACAAGTTAGATAGTGCTTATATTCGTCCTATGTGTTTTTATGGTTCTGAAGGGATGGGCCTTAGAGCGGATAACTTAAAAGTCCATGTCATGATTGCGGCTTGGTCTTGGGGCTCTTATCTGGGTGCTGAAAGTATTGAGCAGGGCATTCGTATTCGTACCTCTTCTTATACGCGTAATCATCACAACAGTACGATGTGTAAAGCTAAAGCCAATGGTAATTACATTAACTCTATTCTGGCTCTGCAAGAAGCTTTAGCGAATGGTTACGATGAAGCACTAATGCTCGATCATGAAGGTTTTGCCGCAGAAGGTAGTGCTGAAAACTTGTTTGTTATTCGTAATGGTAAAATTTATACCCCTGAAACCACTTCGGCTCTGGAAGGTATTACGCGTGACACGGTGATCACAATTGCCCGTGAACAAGGTTTTGAAGTCATTGAAAAACGTATCACACGAGATGAGATTTATATTGCGGATGAAGCCTTCTTTACAGGTTCTGCTGCTGAGGTAACGCCGATCAGAGAGTTGGATAATCGTAAAATTGGCTGTGGCAGTCGGGGTGTAATCACCGAAAAATTACAATCCTTATACTTTGATTATGTGCATGGACGTGCAGACGATCATGCTGATTGGTTAACGTACGTTAATTAACATTTTGAAAGAAGCACCTAAAATTTTGGTCGTTGGCCCTTCATGGGTTGGCGATATGGTGATGGCGCAAAGTCTGTTTATTAGTTTAAAAAATGCTAAGCCGGACTGTCAAATAGAGGTACTTGCACCTGCATGGTCTTTGGCCTTGTTGGAAAGAATGTCTGAAGTTGATAAGGCAATTGCCATGCCTTTGTTGCATGGCCAGTTTGGATTTTTTGACAGGATTAAGCTGGGCAAAAAATTACGTAGTAATCATTACGATCAAGCTATTTTGTTACCCAACTCTTGGAAGTCAGCTTTAATTCCTTTCGTGGCCACTATTCCAGTTCGTACTGGTTATATGCGTGAATGTCGTTGGGGATTGCTTAACGATGTTAGATGGCTTGATAAAAACTTATTGACGATGACAGTTCAGCGCTTTGTTGCTTTGGGTTTGCCAAAGACAGCTGCTTTAGCACCTGAATGTCCGATTCCCAGAATTGTTATTAGTAAAGAGCAACAAAACCAAGTTATCGAAAAATTTAAGTTAACGTGTTCAGAAAAAATATTGGCTTTATGTCCAGGCGCTGAATATGGAGAAGCTAAGCGTTGGCCAGCCAGTTATTATGCTGAGGTTGCCAAGCAAAAAATAGCGCAAGGTTGGCAAGTTTGGTTGTTTGGTTCTGATAAAGATAAAGCAACTGCAGAGCAAATTAATCATGAGGTTTCTGGTGCTTGTATTGATTTTACTGGGAGAACGTCACTAGCGGAAGCTGTTGATTTAATGTCGTTGGTTGATGTTGTAGTGAGCAATGATTCTGGTCTGATGCATGTTGCGGCAGCGCTGGATAAAAAAATAATTGCTCTTTATGGTTCATCTGATCCCGGTTTTACACCACCACTTAATAATAAGGCTCACGTTATTTCTTTAAAACTGGAATGTTCCCCCTGTTTTAAACGTGAATGTCCTTTGGGTCATACCCGATGTCTGACAGATATTAAACCTGAGCAAGTGATTGATGTTATCTAATAAAGCTATGGTTAATTTTTGAAAGTCGCGATCGTCAAGCTTTCCGCTTTGGGTGATATTGTTCATGCCATGGTGGCATTGCAATTTATAAAGATGGCTGACCCCAGTATTGAGATTGATTGGATTGTTGAGGAAGGCTTTGCCGGTGTGTTAGAAAATAACCCGGATATCAATCAAATTTTAACGGTTAATCTTAAGGCTTTAAAAAGTAACAAGGCGAGTATTTTTCAGCAGATAAAATCTATTCGCCGCTATGCGCTTACTCATTATGATTTAGTGATTGATGCACAAGGTCTTATTAAATCAGCAGTTATTGCCAAACTACTGGGTAAGCGTGTTGCCGGATTTGATGCCAAGTCAATTCGGGAAAAATCGGCATCAAGGTTTTATGATGTTAAGTTTGACTGTTCATATGACACTAATGCGGTCGTTAGAAATGCCTTTATCTTATCCAGTCCTTTAGGGATCAGTATTACTGATGAACAAATACTAAATAAAAGGCCATGCTTGTTTTTTAATGATGACGCGCAAATTGATAGTTTTTTGCAAAAAGATAAAAAAAATATTGTTCTGGTTATTGGTTCAAGCTGGGATAGTAAGAATTATCCGGCGGATAAGTTTGTAAAAATAGCATCTGCTCTGCAGCAAAACTGTTTGGTGGTTTGGGGAAGTGAGCAAGAAAAGGAAAAGGCAGTTTGGATGTCCTCGCAAGCGGATACTATTCAAGTGATGCCTCGACTGGATTTTAATAGTTTAAAAGCGTTGATTGCAAAGGCTGATTTATTAATTGGTAATGACACCGGTCCAACTCATATGGCGTGGGCTTTAAATAAACCATCCATTACCATTTTTGGCCCTACCCCGATCAGAATGGCTTATCAAACGGCTGTCAATAAAGTCGTTAAGTCACCATCGCTTGTTAATCCCTATAAATTGAATAAACAAGATTATTCAATTAAAGATATTGATGAAAATGAGATTATCAAACTTGCTAATAGTTTGCTCTAAATGCCGTAACGTTGTTGATAGTCTTTTATGGCATTAAGTTGTTCATTATTAGGCTCGGCTTTTAGATAGTCGATAATATTTTCCAACGTGATAATGGCGATAACTGGCATCTTAAATTGCGCTTCAACTTCTTGAATGGCTGAGCAATCATTCAAACCTTTTTCCTGTCTGTCTAAAGCAATCAAAACACCTGCGGGCGTCGCGCCGGCATGGTTGATAATGTCTACCGATTCTCTAACTGATGTGCCTGCTGTTATCACATCATCCAGAATAATAACCTTGCCTTGTAACGGAGCGCCGACCAAACTACCGCCTTCACCGTGGTCTTTGGCTTCTTTACGATTAAAAGCAAAGGGAATGTCTTGGCCGGTTATTTGGGCATAGGCGATGGAAGCTGCACTCACCAGTGGAATCCCTTTATAGGCTGGGCCATACATAATATCGGGTTTAACGTCTGATTGAAGCAGGGCTTGGGCATAAAAATGACCCAATTTGCCGAGCTGGGCGCCAGTATTGAACAAGCCGGTATTAAAGAAATAAGGGCTGGTGCGACCTGACTTTAATAAGAATTCGCCGAATTTTAAAACACCGCAATCGAGTGCATAGGCAATAAAGTCTTTTTTATAATGAAGCATAAATGTAGGTAATAGGTAATAGGTAAAAAGAATTTGTCTTTAATTAAGCCATGAATTTTTCTAACACATTGTCCATAAAGTTCCAGCCTTGTTCTGAACAATAATAATGGTTATCTTGCTTGATAAGCAAACCTTCTTTAATACAGGCTGATAACCCGGGCTCCAGAGTACTTATAGTTAAGCCGGTTCTTGCTAGATATGTGTCAATACTAAAGCCCTGTTTTAGGCGCAGATGATTCATAATAAATTCCAAAGGCAATTCGCCTACAGCAATCGTCTCAACACCACCGTTTTTATGGGTATCCTTTAAATACTGTTCTGGGCTTTTAGGTTTAAAAGTTCGGGTGATCTGGTTGGGCAAGGTTTTTGTTATTTTACCGTGAGCACCTGCACCTATCCCCAGATAGTCGCCAAACTGCCAATAGTTTATATTGTGCTTGCACTGCAAGCCTGGCTGGCTATAGGCTGAAACTTCATAGTGCTGATAACCGTGATCTGCCAAGCGTTTTTGGCAGTGTGTTTGCGTGTCAAAAATAAGTTCGTCATTGGGTAATTGTGGTGGGAACTTATGAAAATACGTATTCGGTTCTAGCGTTAATTGATAAAGCGAAATGTGTGTTGGTTTTAGGCTAATGGCAGTTTCTACATCCTTTAAACTATCGGCAGGGCTTGAGTCGGGCAGGCCAAACATCAAATCCAGATTAAAGTTTTCAAAGCCTGCCTGATGGGCAATCTCGGCGGCGATAATCGCTTCATTTGCTGAATGAACCCTGCCCAATTTTTTTAAGAGTTGATCATTAAAGGTTTGTACACCGATTGAGAGACGGTTAATACCCAGCGCTCTAAATTCTGCAAATTTATGGCTTTCAAAAGTGCCCGGATTAGCCTCGAGGGTTATTTCAAGAGAATCTTTTAAAGTGATTTGCTGTTCAATGCCCCGTAATAAGCGATCAAGGGA
>CAJAHC010000568.1 GCA_903939355.1 uncultured Methylococcaceae bacterium
AAACTCAAGAGGATGTTAATGCCGAGTTGAGTTTTGCGCCGAAAAACAGCAGAAAGCAAAAGGAATGGCCCGCAGAGATCAAAGAAGCAGTGGGCGATCTTATTCATCAGAACAATTCAGATCAAATACCGGAAGGTTTATCCCGGCACGATTGGAAACGTGCAAAGCAGTACTTTAATGAAAACTTTGATCCGCTTACGCCGGTTGACGATGATATTCTCAGTCAATTGTCGCAGTTGGGTCCCAAACCGCAACCGGGAGAGTTACTGATCTTCGTGGATGAGATTTTGGTCAACCACTGGGAACAGCAAGTCAAATATCTCCAACATCTGACCGGTACCCTTGTCACAACAGCAGGGATATACTATTTAAGCGGTGAGAATCTTGTTGAGGAGATCTATAATGTACCTATGAAGTTGGACACAAATTTAGAAAACTAAGATACAATAGAAGCATGAATAATCGAAAGAAGTATACTCCTGCAGAAAAAGCCAAAATTGTACTTGAAGTTCTTCGAGAAGAAGACACCTTGGCGGCAATTGCCAACAAGTATGACGTATGCCAGCAGCTGATCAGTCGGTGGAAGTCCGAGTTTCTCGCCAACATGTCAACAGTCTTTGACAAGAAGACTAATGAGACCGAGAAACTTAAGCAAGAGCATGAGGCTGAGAAGGAAGCGCTCGTGAACAAAATTGGACAGCTGACCATGGATATTGACTGGCTTAAAAAAAAACAACTGGAAATCTTGGAACTGAGGAAAAAAAAAGGCTGATAGAGTATATCGGGTCAAAGCTCACGGTTAAGCACCAATGTGAAATCCTGAGCTTTTCAAGATCAACTGCGTATTACCAAAATGTTGTGATTGAGGTTTCAGCCGAGGAGATCGCCATAAAGAACGCAATAGACAGGATTCATTACAAGGAACCGGCCTATGGCGTCAGAAGAATCCGAAAAGAACTCACAAAATTGGGTTTTGCGAAAATTGGCAAGTGGCTTGTCAGGCGGTATATGGAAGAAATGTGCATTCAGGTTTTTTATCCAGGCCCCAATCTGAGCAAGCGGGACAAGAAAGCAAGAACCTACCCCTATCTGCTTCGGAATCTGGATATCAAGTACCCTAATCAAGTATGGGGGATCGATATCACCTACATCGGCGTACCCGACGGATTTATCTATCTGGTTGCGATCATTGATTGGTACTCACGGTTTATCGTCGGCTGGTCCATCAGCAACACCCTGCAGCCTGATTTTGTGGTTCGAACGGTAGAAGCGGCCGTAGCAACTTATGGAAAGCCGGAAATCATCAACAGTGATCAGGGTAGCCAATTCACCTCTACAGACTACCTCGACTACATAAAATCATTTGAAACCGTAAGGATCAGCATGAATGGCAAAGGTCGAGCAACGGATAATATCATGATTGAGCGCTTTTTCAGATCATTCAAGTGGGAACGGTTGTACCTGATGCGTCCTGAAACCGTCCGGGAAGTCAAAGAAATGACTCGGGAATACATGGAGCATTACAATTATGAAAGGGATCATCAAGGGCTTGAAGAAGTGACCCCGAACTCGGTCTATTTTCAACACAACAGTGCAGTCGCCTAAATATGGGGGGTACAGGGGTGCGCCGGCACTTAAAACGGTGCCAACTGCAGGAAGCGATGAGTAGGTTACCCCAACAAATCAACTTGGTGGTTTTAGTTGGTCCAATTACGACCTTCACCTACGCTATAACTACAATGTTGAAATTATAGCGTAGGTGAAGATGCAAAAAGGAGGTCTGGAAAAAAGTGTGTTTGTAGAATGGCGTAAAATCAAGGGTCGGTACTATGCATACGCACGTGTTGCTGAATGGAACAGGGATCTGCAGCGGAGTTTAGATGAACAGTTTTATCTTGGTAAAAACTTGGAAAAGGCAATACAGAAGCTTGAAGAACTTGC
>CAJAHC010000569.1 GCA_903939355.1 uncultured Methylococcaceae bacterium
CGATCTTGATGAATGATTGGCATCAATAACAGTAGCTAAATCAACCCCAAAATATACATCATATGAGGTAGCCCTGGTTCCAGCATCCCATATAAGATCAGCATCCAAATCAACCTCGGTAGCCTTATCAAGAGGACTCATTGTATCAGGTTCGAGTTTACTACGATCAAAGTCGCCAACAAGGAAAAGAGCGTTATATTTGCCATTTACGATTGTCTTGTAACCGGCCCCAGCAAGCTCTCCCGTGGTCGGGTCTGTAAGGCCTACCACCCAACTTGCATCCCCTGTACCATTGTTAGCTACATTGACAAAATCGTCACAACCATCACCGTTGAAGTCACCTGTCAGGAAAAAAGCGTCATACTTTCCATTAACTTTACTTTCGTAGCCACCACCAAGGTTTCCGGTATTAGGATCAGTGAAGCCAACTACCCAATTAGCATCCCCACTGCCATTATCAGAGACATACACGATATCCGAATAACCATCACCGTTAAAGTCGCCTGTTAAGTACTGAGCATCATTAGGGCCCTCAACAAGCGTTTTATAACTACTCCCAAGATCGCCAGTACTAGAATCCGTCAGACCTACTACCCAACTTGCTTTACCACTGCCATTATCAGAAACATTAACAAAATCTGCGTACCCATCAGCGTTGAAGTCACCTGTTAGAAACGTGGCATTGTAAGGACCATTAACCTTAGTTTTATAGCTACCCCCAAGATTACCAGTTAGCGTATCAGTAAGACCCACCGTCCAACTTGCCGCACCGCTTCCATTATCAACCACATTAACAAAATCACTGAAACCATCTCCATTGAAATCACCTGTTAGAAACTTAGCTGTGTAAGAACCGTTAACTTTTGTCTTGTAACCACCATCAGCCAGATTTTCAGTTACCGGATCAGTAAGGCCCACTGTCCAGCTTGCAGCACCGCTTCCATTATCAGCTACATTGACAAAATCACTATAGCCATCTCCATTGAAATCACCTGTTAGAAACTTAGCCGTGTAAGAACCGTTAACTTTAGTTTCGTAGCCACCTCCACCAAGATTACCGGTACTAGTATCAGTCCGGCCTACTACCCAACTTGCGCTACCGCTTCCATCATCGGCTACATTGACAAAATCCATATGTGCCCACAACGGGCTCCACAGAATCAGGATCATTAAAACCGAGCCCAACACCAGTAATTTTCTTCTTTTACATTTTTCCTTCTTGTCAGACATTTTTGGTTCCTTTCTCAATAAAACAAAAAAACCTACCAAAATCTTTGCGAAACCGATTTCGCTAATGCAATTAAAACATTACAAAATCTAAATGTCAAGTTTTTAATAGCATTTCAAGTTTTTGTATATCTTTTGCCTATATGTGGTATATGAAAACATATCCAACAGAATTACGACGCGTGTGCTTGATGCAGTGGACAAGAATTTTGGCACACAGGAACAGATAGCTAAGACTTGTTCCGTTTCGGCAATACGGATCCGTAAGTTGCACCAACGAAAGCGAACAATAGGTTCGATTGAGCCTTTGCCGCGCACTCAGGGGCCGCAAGGCTGCATTCACGGGGATAAAGGCGGGAGATATTGTTGTTCTGGATAATCTTTCATCTCATAAAAGTTGTAAAGTCAGCGAAATGATCGAATCAGCTGAGGTCCAGTTGTGGTATTTGCCTGCATAACAGCAGCAGAATTCTCTGCTTCTTTTTTCCTGATTTTAGCGATTTCTTCTTTTTGGAAGAGTTGGTGAGCCTACTTCGCCATTGGTTACACATACTATCGCTACCTCATGACCCTGAGCTTTATATTTCGCTAATGTTCCAGCACAACTTAGTTCAATATCATCTGAATGAGCCTCAAATGCCATAACTTTCATAATTACATTTCGTTAAATATTAACCCAACCACCAGTTTTGTGACTCTCAAGCACAGCCTCAACTATGCAATCGGCAACATGGCCATCTTCAAAGGTTGCAAAATCAATTTCTTTCGATTCGCCTGCGATATAACGATAAACATTACGACAGAAATTCTTGACGGCACTCGGATAGCCTTCATTGTGTCCTGCCGGGTAATGGGCATAATCACGAATGCCCTTATCCATTAAAACAGCATCCTTCATTTGGAGCTGATTAGGGGCATTACGATTGCCTATCATCAATTCGTTAGGCCTTTCATGATCCCACCAGAGGCTCTTTTGGGTTCCATTCAGCTCA
>CAJAHC010000570.1 GCA_903939355.1 uncultured Methylococcaceae bacterium
ATGAGAAGTATCTCTGTCTGGATGTAATTAAAATTGGGGATGTTGAGTTTAAGCTCAAATATAGTAAAGGTTATAAACGTATGTCATATGATGAATTTGAGCCGTTCTTCTATGATATAGCAGCTCACGACATCCTAGATCCAGTTGCTTTGGATGAGAACAGCAATGTTATATATGGATGGAATCGCATTATAGCTGCTCATATTCTGAATCTTAAAAAAGTTCCTTTTGTTATTTATCCAGGACTGACAGATGAACGTAAAAATGATATGGCTTATGTTGAAAATGTATTAAGAAGGCAAATGACAAAGGAAGAAATAGATGAACTGGTGATAAAACTCAAAAAAGAAGGGAAAAGCAGCAGGCAAATAGCATCTGAGTTAGGTATCGGACGTTCCTCTGTCCTAAGAAAGCTTGGTTCAGGTGGCCCGAACGGGCCACCTGAATTACCTTTGACAACAATAGGAAAGGATGGAAAGTGTTATCCATCAATTGTAAAAAGTAAAAACCCTTCAATATTTGTTAAATCAGTTGCAGAAGCAGGTAAAATAACAAAGGGCTGTAGTGAAAATGTTGTTTGGAATTTACCTGACACACTAATTGATAAAAAGAAATTCAGTAAAATTGTCTCAGCAGTAAAAACTCAAGAATTGAGAAAACAGAACTATACAGATTATAACGAAGGAAGTTGTCAATTATTATTAGGTGATTTCAGGGAAAAAGCTAATGAAATAGAAGATAGTTCTATAAATATGATTTTCACTGATCCTCCCTATGATGAGATATCACTTCCTTTGTGGGATGATTTGGGAATACTTGCCAAAAGAGTTCTAAAGCCAGGGGGTATGCTGCTCAGTTACTCAGGTAATCTCTATCTTCCTCAAATTTATAAGATGTTGGGAGATCACTTAGAATATGTCTGGACTTTAGGCAATTTGCACACAGGCCATACCATGATAGTTCATCCAGTTAATGTTCAGCAGCAATGGAAGCCTATAGTTTGGTATTGCAAACCCCCGTTTAATAAATATTGGTCGGCTTTTAGGGATATGTTCAGCGGCGGTCAGGAAAAAACTCATCACGAATGGCAGCAGGCGGTTGGGGAAGCTCAGTACTATCTAAAAGCTCTATGTCCTAAAGATGCAGTAGTTCTTGATCCTATGTGCGGCGCGGCAACAACAGTTATTGCTGCTAAGCAGTTAGGTTTTAAAGCTATTGGAATCGAAGCCGATGCTGCCAGATATGCAGTTGCACAGCAACGTTTAATAGAAATAGGTTAAAAAAGTCTGCCAGAGGGAGCACCTGTTCGCCAGGATAGCCCAGAATTGACGATCCTGTTCAAATTAGGCACATGATAGGGGTTATTTATCGTGATTGCACTGGTTAGGGGTTGACTGGTTAAGTCTTATCAATAAATTGATAAAGCCCTTGATAGTCAAGGTTGTCTAAAATAGACAAAGCTTCAGGCTGATCTTGGAACATTTTAGTATTAATACTAAAAGGTTAA
>CAJAHC010000571.1 GCA_903939355.1 uncultured Methylococcaceae bacterium
ACACGAGGTTAATAAATTTGGCTCGATGGCCGAGCGCTGGTGGGATACTCAGGGAGAGTTCAAGACCTTACATGACATTAACCCATTACGAATTGGCTTTATCCAAGGTTATATTGATATTACTGGTAAACGTATCGTTGATGTTGGTTGTGGTGGCGGTATTTTAACCGAGGGCTTAGCCACGCAAGGTGCTGATGCTTTGGGCATTGATCTGAGTGAAGAATTGATTGATGTTGCCGAATTACATGGCTTGGAGTCAGGTGTAAATACGCATTATCAAAAGATAAGTGCGGAAGCATTAGCTCAGGAGCAACCTGAAAGTTTTGATCACGTTACTTGCATGGAAATGCTTGAGCATGTCCCTGACCCTGGTTCGATAATCGCAGCTTGTGCAATGATGGTAAAACCGGGCGGTATGGTGTTTTTTTCAACACTTAATCGTAAGCCAAAAGCTTATTTGCTCGCTATTGTTGCTGCAGAGCATGTTCTGAAGATGCTTCCAAAAGGCACTCACAGTTATAATACATTTATAAAACCTTCTGAATTATGCCAGTCAGCTCGTAATGCGGGTCTTGAGTTGCAGGGTATGGTTGGGATCGAGTACAACCTGTTTAATAAGAAATTTAAATTAGGCAAAGATGTTGATGTTAATTATATTGCGGCATTTAAGCGTATTGATTAGATACTCATGTCGAACTATTTCAAATTATCTTGTGTATTGTTTGATCTTGACGGTACATTGATAGACACCGCACCTGATTTAGTTTCTTGTCTAAATAAAGCATTAATTAAGCACGGCTTTGCTACTATGAGTGTCGACAAAGTTAAACCTTTTATCTCTTTTGGTGCAGTTGCTATGGTAAATGAAAGCCTTAGACAATCTACAACTGAGGCAATTAAGGCTAAAGTTGTAACTACAATGCTTGATTTTTATCAGCATAACATAGCTGAGCATTCTGTTTTTTTTGATGGAATATTAGACACACTTGATACTATTGAAACACAAGGTCTTAAATGGGGCGTAGTAACTAATAAACGTGAATGTTTTACTAATCCATTAATGGCCGCTCTAAATTTGACTAACCGAGCCGCTTGTATCATTAGTGGAGATACAACTGCAAATCCAAAGCCCCATATTGATCCTATGTTGGCTGCCTGTAGACTTGCAGATGTAATTCCTCAGGAATGTGTTTATATTGGTGATGCCATTCATGATATTAAGGCCGGTAAAAGTGCACAAATGAAAACATTGGCGGCTCTTTATGGTTACATTAACTCGAATGACTTCCCTGAAACATGGGGTGCAGATGGTTTGATTCAATCCCCCCAACAACTAACCAACTGGATAAATACAGCACTATGTCATTAAAAAAACAAGTGATATTAGTGACTGGTGCAGGTGGTGGCTTGGGAAGTACTGCAGCGTTGACGTTGGCAAAAAATGGCGCTCACATTATTTTGCTGGATAAAAATATTGCTAAATTAGAAGTTGTTTACGATGCAATATTAGCAGCGAATGCTCCTGCGCCTATTATGTATCCGTTTGACCTTGCTGGTGCCAATGAAAATGAATATCAAGAGTTAGCTGATAAAATTACTGAAGAATATGGGTCCTTGCAAGGTCTACTGCACTCAGCAGTGGAATTTAGTTCTTTTACGCCAATTTCGCAATTTGGTACTAAAGAGTGGGGACATACATTAAATGTAAATTTAAATGCGCCATTTCTGCTTACCCGAGTTTTATTGCCGGTACTTGAAATGAGTAAACACGCATCTATTGTTTTTACCTCTGATTCATCCGCCAGAAAAAGGCAGGCTTATTCTGGTGCATATGGTGTTTCCAAGATAGCAATGGAAGCCTTAGCTAATATACTTGCAGATGAGCTCGAATCAGGCAACAAAATAAGAGTGAATACATTAGTGCCTGGAGCAGTTAATTCACCTCTAAGAAAACGAGCTTACCCCGCAGAGGATAAAGCTAAATTACCGACCATGGAATCTTTGGCGCCAGTTTATTTGTATCTCTTTAGTAGTCAAAGTATTAGCGTAACAGGGCAAGTCATTAGTGCCTCTACTTTTCACTTATAACAATTCTTTATGTCCGAACGAGAAAGCTTTATTTTAACCAGAGATGTCAATATTGTTACTATCCCAGATGGAACGGCTAGTACTTTAAGTAAAGGTCAGGAAGTAACTATACACCAGTCTTTGGGAAATAATTACACAGTAGTTACTGAACAAGGCCACATGGTTCGTATTGACGGTGTTGATGCAGATGCGTTGGGTAAAGAATATCATGAGCTACATACCCTGTTATCAGAGACCAGTGTCGAAGCCGTTGAAAAAAATTGTTGGGAAGTCATGAAGACAGTTTACGATCCGGAAATACCCGTCAATATTGTTGACTTGGGCTTGGTTTATTATTGTAATGTAAAACTACTTGACGATGGCAGTTGTGGAGTTCATATAATGATGACTCTAACGGCACCTGGCTGTGGAATGGGGCCGGTTATACAAGGTGATGTAGAAAAGTGTATTCGTGCTCTGCCAGGCGTATCTACTGTCGATGTGGAAGTTGTATTTGATCCACCTTGGGCTAGAGAAATGATGTCGGAAGTGGCACAATTACAATTAGGACTCTATTAGTTTTTTTGTTACTTGGTAATTCCCCAAGTGAAAACACTTTATTATTATCATCCCGATTTTCTTCTTCATGAAACTGGAGTTGGTCACCCTGAGTGTGCTGATCGACTTCGAAGTATTAGCTCCGCTTTGGAAGTCCCCGAGTTTTCTAGTTTAATCAGACTGCTTGCACCATTAGGGACCGCGGAGCAAATCAGGCTCGTGCATCCACATTATTACGTTGAAGCCATACTTAGCGCAATTCCTGAACAAGGACATCATCATTTAGATCAGGATACCGTATTATCCCATGGATCAAAACAAGCTACTTTCCGTGCGGTCGGTGCCGTATGTGATGCAGTTGACAGGATCATGGCAGGTGAAGCCAATAATGCCTTTTGCGCAATCCGTCCTCCTGGGCACCATGCCGAAGTAGATTTGGCTATGGGGTTTTGTTTGTTTAATAATGTTGCTATTGCTGCTGAATATGCGCGGCAGTATCATCAAATTAGTCGTATTGCTATTGTCGATTTTGATGTTCATCATGGTAACGGAACACAAGAAATTTTTTGCAACCAACCTAATGTGTTCTATGCATCCAGTCATGAAATGCCCAATTATCCTGGTACAGGTTATCCAACAGAAATAGGCCTTGGTAATATTTTTAATGTGCCACTATCAGCGGGTGATACTGGAGTTGAGTTCAGAAAAAAATACAGGAATGTTATTTTACCGGCATTGAGAGATTTCAAGCCTGAGTTATTGTTGATTTCAGCGGGTTTTGATGCACATAAAGATGATCCGTTAGGATCAATTATGTTGTTAGAGGAGGATTTTGCATGGCTTACTCAACAATTAATGAGTATTGCTAACAACTATTGCGAGGGTAGACTTATTTCTGTATTGGAGGGAGGCTATAATCTTAAAGCTTTAGCATCTTGTGTTGCTCACCATCTTAAAACGTTGATGGGTCACTGAAAGACTATAATTGCCTTTACGAGTTATATGATTGAAAATCTGAATTTATATTATTTCATGTG
>CAJAHC010000572.1 GCA_903939355.1 uncultured Methylococcaceae bacterium
CAAAGCAAGAGCGCGATTCTTTTTGTTATTACCTGTTAATTGCCAATGTTCAACTGCTGATTGGTCAAGCTCTACTGCATTGATTTTAGGATTTAGGAACACAAGATCTGGTGATAAGGTATTGGCAAACGCAGGTACAAATAATTCATTAACATAATTAACCAGTTCTGATCTGGAGCGCCAAGAAGTCTCCAGTACCTCGGTCTTGCCTCCATTATTTTTCAAATGCTTAAGGATAGCCTGCATCAATTCAGGATCGGAACCTCTAAAGCCATAAATAGCCTGTTTTACATCACCTACCCAGATAACCTGTTTGGCCAGTTTTGCTAAACGCAAAAAAAGCGCCAGTTGCATTGGACTGGTATCCTGAAATTCATCCACCATCAGCAAGTCCAGTTCATCACGTAACACAGACTCAACAACAGGATTCTCCAGCGCGTCATACAGCAAGTGCTCCTGATCCGTAAAATCAATCAAACCACGATTTCTTTTATAGGCTTGAAATTGCTCCAAAGACAATGCCGCAATATTAAAAATCTGTTCGCAATAAAATCGAATATCGGCATGTAAACGGGGGTGTTTTTCAAAATCAGCGGCAACATGTCGGACGGCATCGGATGCAACCAAACTCTTTTTGGTAGTCTCTTCTTTTGACAACTTCACCCAGTTTGACCAAGCAAGATTTTTAAATTTGATATGTGAAGCTAGATCTTGCAGTAAAGCCAGATAGTTGAGAGTGCCTTTTGTTTGATCTTCGCCCTCTTTAATAAAATTAATAGCGGCATCTACAGCTTTGTGTAGTTCTATGTCCAAATCCTTGACGGTAGGTTTAGGAAAAAAAGCCAATAATGAATCAGCACTGGTAACACCACTTGCTTTGATTTGTTCGACAGTCTGATTATTGGCTCTGGCAGTATTAACAATCGCCTTGATCACTGCTTTCCAATCCTCCTGCCCCAGACGAAAAGCCAACGTATTCATATCTTGAACAGTTTGTACTGATAGTGCTTGTTCAATAGCTAGGCTGAATAAATGGTTGGCTTCAGACTCTTCAATAACCTTCAGGTGGGGTGATAAACCCGCTTCAAAAGCAAAGCGCGTCAATAGTTGCCCACAAACACCGTTAACTGTGCCCAATAGGGCCTGACTCATTTGGTTGGCAATCTGGCTAAACCCGCGTTCGTTTAAACGTAGCCTGACGCGTTCACGTAATTCACCAGCAGCTAATTTGGTAAAAGTGGTGCCGATGATCCCGGATGGCTTTGCAGTCTTTGTCTCGGTTAGAATTTTTTCAAGATCACTGGCCAAACGATATGTCTTACCGCTACCTGCACCAGCACTAATAAACGTAATATGTTCCATCATAACTATTTCCTCCATCCGGTTAATGCCTTGTAATCGTTAAAGCGATCACTGGTTTCTGGAATATCCAGTGCCTCTTCACTTGGTTGCAATTCAGCTACCAATTCAGTACCCGTGACAGACACCTCAATTAAACCTTTATTTAATTGAGTGCGACGCCATTGCCAGGTTTCTTTCATCTTTTGCCAGATAACAGCATGGTTATCATCATTAACCGGTTTAACTACAAGTGCGGCTGGAAAGAAATCCGTGTTTTGTGCCAGCATTACACCACCACCCTCAATAACAAAATAAGCAACCGTCGGCCACTGTCGTGTTGCAGAATTTTTATGACGCATATAGGAATAGGTAACCAATTGCAGATGTTTATTGTCTCTTAAACTAGCTTTACGATATTTCGCACCGCCCCATTTAATATCAACAACAGCTTCTTTGCCCTCATCATTTGTAACTGTCATGTCAATATATCCACCCAGATGACCGCCAAAGAACAGGGCTTCTTGATGCAATTCCATCTCTACTTTTACCACCTTTGCCGTTCTAAGTTGATGAATGAGAGCATGTAAAGACTGGCGTGTGGTACTTATAAAGTGTTCTTTTTCAACCAAACGACCAGGCTGTAAGAGCACTGCACCTTCTTCAATTAATAAGGTTTTGATGGCATCAGCAAACCATAAATCTACTACATCTTTTTCATAATCTGATGAAGATAGTAACGAAGTGTTGGCATTAAAAAAACGTTCATATAAATGATGTACCACGTTACCTTTTAACAAATTACCATCACTTAAAGACTGCAAAGTGCCAGCTCTTAGTTTGGCTTTGTAATGCAATACCCACTGATAAGGACTATAAAAAAAGTTTTCCAAACTTGAGTATGATTCCTGATCACGCACGCCTAATGCCGCGCCTGTTTCTAATTCCCAGTAACGACTCAAAGCAGGTAAGGGCGAATAAGGACTCTGAACAGTGAGTAATTGATTTAAAGCATTGATGGCATGCTTGTCCAGCACAGTATTTTCGACCCTGATTTCTTGCCAATTTTCAAGACAACTGCTAATTTTATCCCATAACGGATGATGTGCTTCATTGCTATCATGCAAAACAATAACCAAACGTTCTTGTGCAGAATTAATTGGTTTTAGCCAACTTAGCGCCTGTTTTTGTAATAGCTGCTCCAGATTTGGCAGTAATACACCTTGCTCATTTAATTGACATAATTCCTGTCTTGACCACGGATAATTGGTAGGCGATGAAGATGCTTGTAAGTCCCACCACACTACTGTATTGTGATTTTCAATGAAACTGTCCGGCTGAGTGGCACCAACCAAAAATTTTGCTTGATTGCCAATTACTTCTGGATATTGATCGACAATAGCTGTACCCGCACCGGTTAATTGATCTAACAAATAACGTAATTGTTCGGGTTTGATGACGTCGATGCCATCAGCCATTAAGTTCATTAACGCACTGTTAAGTTCACTGGCTTGGCTATGAGCGGCACCAAACAAAGCTCGCATGGCTTCATCATCTAATCCCGATTGTTTTTGTGCCAACCATGTTTGTACTTTTAGAATACGTTGTTTGGCTATCTCCAATGGCAGACCTTGTTCCGGTCTATAGCGGTCACTGGCAAACCAATATTTCAGATCGGCTTCTAATTGTTGATAGCGCTTAATACTATAACTTTTACGCTCTTTTTCTTTTTCCAATAAACTGGTCAAGGTGTGTTGCCATTGACCACCGCCAATTCCAGGGGCATCAGCGACGACTTTAGCCAAAGGATGACGAATTCTTCCGGGTAATAAACCAACAGGATGCATCAAAAACTGTAACAAAACTTGAGGATTTAAAGGTTCCCAGAATAACTCCAAAGCGATAGGTAAAACTTGTAAAACTGGGCGCCAAGGTGAAGTCTTTACAAATCCTAACCGTGGTAAATCAACCGAGGCTAAGGCATCATCCAGTTCAATACCCTCACTTCCGGTTAGTAAGGCGACAGTCTTTGTCTGAACATTATGTGTTTGTGTTGCCAGCCATTGGCTGATTAATCGTGCAGATATGGCTTTGGAACGTGCTTTAAGAACTAAAAAACTGTTATCACCTTTGAGCTTAATTTTTGTAATGGAACCGTTTTCACCTTTTCTCAAGTTTTCTGTAGACAGTTGTGCCAAGGTAGTTTGTAGACGACTTAGATCGGTGTCTGACTGACTGGGGAATAATCTTGCCGGGTGTTCAGCCAGTAAGAATAGTTGCAGTATCTGTTGCCAAAGGGGCGAAAAATCAGTGAGTGGGTCTAGTAGAATTACTTGTTTAATTTGAGTTTTTTGAGTCTTTAAAGTCGCCAGTACCAGTTGTTGTCGCTGGCCAAAACCAAAACTCACTTTTTTCTGTGCGAACCGTTCCACATCAGCCATGTCTTGTAAGCGTCCGAATACATTTTCAGTAAAAAGACCGTTCCAACCACTTTCATACCAACTATCACGCCAGTTAAGTAATGTTTTGGCTACATTAAACTGATCCACCGCAAAAGAGCGATGGTAAAAACGCTCTGGCATATCACAGGCTTTAAGGCAAGCCAGATATTGGATAATACGGGTTGTGGGTGAATCAACTATTGGCGCAATACCACATTGAGTTTCAAGAATGGCAAGAAAACCCACAGGACCAACTTCTTTTACGCCGATAGTCGAAACCGATATTTTTGGTTTAAGACCGTCCAAACCATGACCTAGTTTAATTTCCATGCCGTCCATCCTTATTTGCCACAGTTAAAATCGAAATTAAATGCAATTTATACCCTATTTGCGACAGATTAGGACGGATTAATATCACTAAGACCATTACAAAACCGAAGAGGAGGCTTTATGAAAATACTTTCTTTTTTGATTTAAAACAAAAAAAACATACTCATGCCACTAACATCTCTTGAGAAAATAGGACTCTTAGAAGAAATTTTTTTACGTTGCATCGTCTAATAAAGTTATTACATCGCCTAAGTCTTACATACTTTTTGATACTTCCTTGCTTATTTAAATAAACGCTATAAAAACCAGTTGATAGATCAATTACAGCATTAATCAATATCTTCGCCCAATTCACCTAAGAGCTTAATAATTTCTATTTCATATCTTAACCCTTGCTCTTCTTCTGAATCAGGTTGAAATCCATCCGTTTTCCACTGTATATATTTTTCATAAGAATTTAACCCCAACACTTGAGCCAATGGCAAAAACAACCCGCCCTGATGCATGCCATTCATTAAGGTAAATTGCGCAAGTTGGATACTGGTCAATTGAGCCATCCCTTTAGTTAATATGTCGACTGCTTCCTCTCTATCAACCTTTAATTTGGACCCCCAAATAGGTCTTTCTAATAGCGTATTTTGAACATTAAGGGCAAGCTCCATGAAATCGCCATAATCAGAATCTTCAGCATCGTATTCAAATTGATCATCGACTAATTCTTCGTAAAAATGTCTTTCTTTGATGACATCTTCAGAAAAATCCTTCCAGGTACAAAACGCGGAATAAATGCCAAACTGCCGCGGATCTAATTTTTTACATGTTTCACGCTCAAAAGCGATGGCTTCTATAAATCGTCTTGATTTTGCTGCGACTGGTTTTTTTGTATAAGATTTTGAACGGGGTAGCACATATAAATCATTTTCAAATTTGACTTTTGATTTTGCTGTTTCAAATACGGCCAAGTCTTCTTCTAAACGTTTACAAAAATGATTGGGTAAGCCTTCAGGTGTTTGTATTAAATTGATATTGTATCGACCCTTATCTACTGAATACATGCCCACTTGATCACTTTCATAAGACCCTATTGGCATCCCTTGGTTATTGCTGTCTCTGGCAATATCATCAAATTTTTTTAAGGAATGTATAACTTCACACATAACGAATCGAGGTATATGACGCTGTGCGATATCATTATTTATATGGCCATTAATATTTTCTGAGGTGGCTCTTACAAAGTGCCAATGGAACTTTCTTTTGGCAGCAAATAAGGCCGTATTTTTAGCTTTATAAATCAAATCAACGTCAAAATCACTTGGAATTATTTGAGCAACTATTGAAGAAAATTGATCATCATTATCTTTGGAATTATTCATAAGTTATCCATTAAAAAATTAATAAGAGTTGGTAGAAAAACTACGGTAATAGACTCACCCAGAAAATTTTATCGGAGAATAGAATATTTTATTTATGACGATATATATAAATTACTCTCCATAAATTCCAGAATAAAGAGCAGCTTTAATGATATATGAAATTAATTATAGCCATACGGTTGTTATTGCGATTGAATCCAACACACTATTTGCACCATCTTTTCCAGTTGGACAGATAACCTAAAATAACTAATTGGCTTTATTGGCCATAACTTTCAAGCCATTCTGCAAACACAGCGATGTTTTCATCGGTAATTGTTTTATTCATAACTGTTAATGGCTCTTCGCTTTCATCATTTATATCATCATCGGTGGTTCGCAAAAATTGTTCACGAATAGATTCTTCGAAATCATCTTTACCCTCGCAAAGTTCTTTAAATGACCCGAACCATGTGACATTAACTTCAGCATCTGCAACATTAAGTAAACCATTTAGTGCGTCCCTTAGTTGCTGGTTAACTAAGGGGGCTGCAAAAACCAAGTCGAAAAATGAAGTGAATACCTTCTTGATATCTTCAAATGTTTGATGATCGTCTTCTGATAAAAAACTCAAAAGATGTTGCTGTAATGCACTTAACACTTCGTCTTCTGAGGAATACCAAAAAGGGTAACTTGAGCCACCGGCGAAGTTATCCTCAATAATAAAACCATAAGGAAAATCTATAGGGTTTCTACCTAATGCGCTTTCCATATTATCAGCATTCATTATTTGTTCCTTTAAAATACAAAATCAAAAATGGTGCAAGTTACACTGTTTTGTGTACTTGCCAAGCCAGGGTTGGGGTATATCGATTACCTTCATGATCTAGATATCAAAATTGCCGAGCCCCAACGTCAGAAAAAGGTCTGTCCCAAAACATGGCCTCTTTCCCAAAATTGGATATCACGTCATATAATTTGCCCCCAAAATCGATCCGATACGATCCTTGCCGTGGTTAAAACCATCAGAAACAATTAATCCACCATCGATAAGTTTATCGCATATGTTATTAAGATGTTTAGGATTTAATAATAATTACATCTACCGCTTCCACCTATACTATCGC
>CAJAHC010000573.1 GCA_903939355.1 uncultured Methylococcaceae bacterium
AGCTGCTATATCCGCAGCCATCGTTAATGATCCTAATGCAGAACTAAAATTGAAAGAATTTGAGATGTCTCATCAACTGGAACTTCAGAAACTTTCAATTCAGCAACTGGGTTTAGAATTGGCAGACGTAGCAAATGCCAGAAGCCGCCAAATTGAACATGAAAAGGTGACAGGGAAAAGCGATGTCAATCTTTATATTCTGGCGTGGGTGTTTGTTGGTGGTTTCTTTGTTACAACTCTTAGTTTGTTTGTAGCCACAATGCTTGGAGCATTCAAAGCGGAAACCCCACAGATTGCAATCATATTGCTGACCAGCGTAGTCCAATGCCTTACTCTCGGCGTGGGAATAGTATTGCAATTTTTCTTCGGGTCAAGCAAAAGCAGCAGTGATAAAAATAATCTGCTTTATAAATCAACACCATTTAAGGCTGATTCCCGCCTATTATCAAAATAGTGTCCTGGCATTGCCTCACCTCAATTGGTGATTGAAATATTTTGAGGATTTGTGCTTGAAATGTTTGCTTAACGAAAAGCTTAGTCGGAGCAGCCCAGCGGGCTGCGATCGGCTTGTTGGCCCTTCTGTTGATGACAAAATCTATTTAACATTTGGGTAATCGTCATATGGCAAGAAATAGTTTTCGATAAGATCCAAGAATAGGCGATGATGCCCGCTTGGCGAATCAAGAGACTCTTTAGTGATTTCAGTGACCGTGACATCATTACGGTTTTGCCTCAAGCCTTCAGAGCAAAGCATTTGCACTGTAACAGCATCCATGTGGTGACTAACTATACACACATTATTAATGCCTCCAAAGTCAGGCTGTTTGGCGTTCAAATTCGTCACATTTCTGAAAAACAATTCATATTTAGGATTGCTTCTTCCGCGCGTTAAGCTTACCTCATATAAATATTTTGCCATCTTAAATCTCCTCATCAATAAATTAATAGAGTTACTGTCTGCGTCGCTTCATATCTCGAAAGTACGCGGTCGAACGACGAAGCTCACCGGCGGCAATGGAGCGCAGCGGAATTGCCGTTCGGTGCAGCGCCTGGTTAGATTTCTTTAAGTTTTTGCCGTAGCTCATTACTATTATCAAAAACAGACTTAACCTCTGCTTGTGTAAAACCCAATACTTGAAGCAAGTGAAGCTGGAAAATTGCCTCCATCTTGAGGCAAAGTAACAATAAATCTCTGCCACTAACAGCTATTGACTCTAAGGATTTGTCGTAATGGGTTAAATAGTTTCTTGTATCAATGATGCTTCTAATTAATTTGTTTCGCTTCTTGCTTGTTCCAAGGAAATCCTTAAACGGCTCGATGATGCTCTTTATTCTCCGACCAAGGTTTACTTCATTTCCGTGCTGCAGCCTTCCAAATAGCCACTCGCGGTTGTCCTCAGGGCATTGCTTGATTAAGCTTTCAGTTAGTTCTTTAAAAAAACCCTCATCCATCAATTTTTCTTTCGACGTTCTACGATGGTAGGTTTCAAGTCCCTGAGCCAGTGCTAAGAACTTGCTCTCTAAGTACTTATGCGCTCCCGTCTTTGTGGAGAAGTATAGATTCAAGGCTGGGTCTATCTCATCATAGGCATCAAACCAGTTATTGACTATGCGTTGCGCATCTTCTCGAATTTGCCCATACCTAAATAGCATTCGATGCCAGTCAATCTTCGGTTCATTTTTCGTGTAAGGTAGGCTTGCATAGTAAAGCGATATCAAAACCGGATGGGTTTTACCGTTACCAATATCTTGGAAGATTGTGTTTAAAGTTGCTGATACTCGCTCTATACAGACGGTTCTGTCGATAGCAAAGCATAGTAGAGTAGTAATTTTATAAGCAGTTGAAATAAAGTCGTTTAGCGGACATTCCTGTTCGGATACAAGCTTAAAATAAGTCTTTTGGGTTATTTTCGCTTCCGTTGTATTTGGAAATCCTGGGAGGGTCCAAGAGAATGTGATCAATAACTTCATGCCGTTATTGATATTTAGCGATATTTCCTCCGGCGGCAGGTATGTTATTGTTGCGGTGCGCTTCTCAAACTGATTTTCAACTTTGATTCCACTTAAGCCAACCCACCCATCAATGCCTTCCACCGAGAATTGGAATGTATTAAATAAAATAATTTCTTTATCGTCATAAGCGACACCAAGGAAAGCCTTGTTAACATATACTAATGACTTAGAAATGCCACCCGAAGAAATATTTTTGTTTTTA
>CAJAHC010000574.1 GCA_903939355.1 uncultured Methylococcaceae bacterium
GTATTGCACGCGCAGTTCGGATGTTTTAAAAGCTTCTCTTAATCATGACGAAGCATCAAATCTGATGTACATTCCTATTGGCACAACTGATGGATCAACATTCTATATAACCATTAATGAGAGTGGCGTGCTTGTAGGAAGTACTGTTTTTCAACGGAAAATAATAAATCCTATTGCAGAAAAAGGCAAAGATTGGTACAAAACTATAATGACAGCAACAGCGTATACATGGCTTAAAGTGCGTGGTTATTCAACGAAGTATTCACCATTTGCCAAAGAATCTGCGCATATACGACTACTGCCTGGAGGGGTGTTTAGACAAGGACAAGAGGAAAAAGAATTTATAGCAAAACGTTTTGTTACGACTAAAAAAGCTATTGAAAAATTATTACGTGAGCGTCTGCAAGATCATGAAGTTCCTGTTGTTGCTTTATGCTGTACTGGTGGTGGCATGCGTGCTGCAACAGGTACACTGGGATCATTGCGTGGCGCAGAAAAGATAGGCCTTCTTGATGCGGTTTCATATATGGCAACATTATCAGGATCAACATGGGCTCTTACTGCATGGGTCCATTCGATGTTACCAATATCTGAATTGGCAAAACGGTTGTTAATACGCTTTCACGATAATGTAGGCGAGATGAGAAAAACGGTTGAGAGTACTCCTCGATTTGTTGATTTGATAGCAAAGAAAATTATAAGCAAAGAAGATTTTACCCCGTTTATTGATTTTTATGGGGTGTATTTATCCAATAAATTTTTACGTAACGTAACACCATTGCTTGCTGGAGTCGATCAAGTTGGATTGCATGAGCAAAAGGTAGCATTAGAACAGTATCCCGACCGATATCCTTTTCCTATTTACACGTCTATTATTGACAACACATCCCTTGTTTTAAAGCAGTATGCATGGATGGAGTATACACCCTATGAAGTAATAACTAATTATGGTAGAGGCGCGGTGCCGGCATGGGCATTGGGCAGAAAGTTCTCCAATGGATTGTCTACTAATAATGTCTTCCCCCTTACAACAGGGTTTATGATGGGTATTTGGGGGTCTGCTATGAGCATGTCACTCAAAGACGCCTTTAAACAATCTGGGTTTACTCTTATGCCAGATGAGCAATTGCCTGAGTTTGCCTATAACCGCCTGTTTGGCGCATCATATCCTAACTTTTTAGTAAATTTGCCTGAATCGCCCCTCGGCGAGCGAAGTGATTTGACGGTTGCTGATGGTGGTTATAGTTGTAATATGCCTATTCCGCCGCTGCTCCATAAAGATCGTCACATTGATATGCTCGTTCTTTTTTCATACCAATGTAATCAAGAGTCTGATGTAGCATTATTTAGACAGGTAGAGGAAATAGCAGGAAGTATGGGGGTAACTTTTCCGGCAATAGATTATCGGCGAGCAAGTACCGATATTTGTACCGCTTTTTATCCAAGAGAGGGCGTTAATGCTCCCGTTGTTATCATTATTCCTCTGGTGAATTATCCCGCATATTCGACGACTTTTAACCCGGTTAAAGAGATGCCACTAGGTCATTATATGAATACACTGAACTTTTCATACACTCCACAGCAAGCACAGATGCTTGCCGGCTTAACTGAGCGTATAGTTATGGACTCAAAGCATACATTCGA
>CAJAHC010000575.1 GCA_903939355.1 uncultured Methylococcaceae bacterium
CCGACACTGAGATGCCCTCCTCAAACATGATGTCAAACTCGGCCTCGCGGAACGGCGGCGCATAAACCTTACTCACTTAAATCCGACTCATCAATATGAAACGCATGCAACATGCGATGCGTTACGGGAGCCAGAATAATACCCATGATGGCAATAAAAATGAGGCCACTGAAAAGCGCATAGCCGGAAGCGAATAATTTTGCTGTTTCATTAGGCAGTGCACTGACAGGACCCATTCCACCCAGAATCATCGATGCTTCTAAAATAGAATTAACCCAATCAAAACCTGCTAGACAATGATAGCCCATGATACCCAGCAATAAAGCAACGGCAATCAAAAGGCTGGCCATAATAACAGACCAGACCATTCTAATGATGAACACTGACATGGGCGCCAGTTTTTCATGTTTTCTTTCAAACATTGTTATCCCCAAATTAAATGCTACGGACACATTACTAGGTATCTCGTTAAACTATTTTAAGTTTCATGGTGACTTAACACGTTAACAAACTTATCGGTTGCCGATACCAGCGCATCAATCATTTCTGCGCCTTGGGCAATGTGTCCGGCATTGGGTAGAATGATATAGTCTGCTTCAGGCAAGGCTTGATGTAATTTCATGCCGGCTTCTATGGGACAAACCAAATCTTGTCGCCCATGGATAATAATGGTTGGTATGTTGCGTAACAGCGCACAGTTTTCTAAAATCTGATTTTCCGTGACAAAATAGTGATGCTTGGCATAATGCAATTCCATGCCCACTTGTTTAACCATCTTCTCTGTCACATGCTCATTTTGTCTATCGGGCATATAATCGTTACCCAAGGCCACCTGCGCACCCCACGCCTGCCATTCTTTGGCAACCCGTCTTTTTGCCACTTCATCATTGCCTCCTAAGGCGGTACATAATCCCGATATCAGTTCTTTTCGACTTGGCTCTGGTATGCTTTCGAGCAAGCGTTGCCATTGCTCAGGATAAATCAGATTAACGCCGATTTTTGCAAACCACTCCAAATCTTGTTGCCGTGCTAAAAAAACCGCACGAATAATCATTCCCATCACTTTATCTGGCTGCTGCTGTGCATACAACAAGGCAAGAGCCGCCCCCCATGAACCACCAAACAACAGCCATTGCTCAACACCAATATGCAAGCGAATGCGCTCCATATCATCAATTAAGTCTTGCGTTCTATTGTGTTCCAGTTCCCCAAAAGGCACTGACAAACCACAGCCCCGTTGATCGAAAAGAATAATATGGTAACAATCAGGATTAAAAAAACGTCGATGATCAGGTTTAGTGCCAGAACACGGGCCACCATGCAAAAAAATAACGGGAATACCGTCAGGATTACCGCTTTGCTCAACATAAACGGCATGTTGAGTGCCGGTTTCCAGAAAAAAAGTGTGGTAGGGGGATATTTCAGGGTAAAGGGTTTTCATTGTTTAACGTAATCTCTTGATCTCGTCGTTTCTTTAAATCATATAAAGGCGATAGCACTTCAATAACCTTAATGACTCGTTTATTTTATGCCTCGTAGTGATAACGACAGGCGATTATAATTAAATACTCATCATTAACAGC
>CAJAHC010000576.1 GCA_903939355.1 uncultured Methylococcaceae bacterium
AAAGTTTCGTGAAAGGAAGTGAGTCTAGTCTATAAGCTGGTTAGTTTAACTGATAATGTATTAAAGAAAGATAAATAGAAAAATTACTTTTGTTTCAATTAGATAGGTGATGATAATGAAAAAGATACTGACAATGTTGTTATTAATGGTTGTCTCAACAAATGTATTGTCCGAATGGACGAAGGTTAGTGACAGTAGCCATGCTAATCGGACTGCTTATGTTGAGTATCACTCTATATTAAAGAAAGACAACAAAGTTAAGATGACGAGTTTGACAGATTTCAAAAAAGCTGAAAAGTATGGAGATCATACATTATTGTCCATGGTAACGCGTGATGAATACGATTGTGAAAAAAATACAATACGACTAATAGATATTTATGGGTATTCAGGAAATATGAAGAGTGGCGATATTGTTTTTACAGATTCGAGCATAACAGGTGAAGCTCAATCGATAAAATCAGGTACGAGTGAAGAAACATTTTTCGAAATAGCGTGCCATGTTCCAGAATTTTATGGTGGAAGTTCTTAAGCTTTAAGGACGCTTCCACTGAAAATATTGGCAACGGAGCGATAGCGAACTGAAGTTTTTAATCCACGTTAGCCTTAGGGCATGTGTTTCATGAAGCGTAGCGTATTGAAAATGCAGCCTCTACGAAGTGGCGTCAAGTCATTTTGACCCTATGTTTCGACCCCTTTTGGGGCCGAAACGAGAATCGGAGCAGCCGAAGGCATTAAAATGGTTCACGTTAGTTTTGCCGATTTTTTCGAGCAGGAAGCCCGGAAAAATATTTCGCAAAAATAGCGATTCCCTTCGTAAAAAATACTCGCAGGTTAAGGTTCAATTCCGCTGGAAAATTTTTTACAGGATTTACTCTAGCGGCGTTGTAACGATTTGTTTTAGTCAATCCGATCTCCGAGGCGGTCATACTTCAACCGTATTGTTAATTAAACCGTGCAACCTGAAATTTTGATTTCAATCCTTATGTGCGCCACAGTCGACTTCCGGTCAATGTGGTTACACATTTTTCGTATCTAACGGCTTAACGCAGTTAAAGGTTACTTATATGAGCACCCAATTAGAATTAGAATCCAATGGCGCTGAACGCAAGGAGTCACGGCAAAGTGCGCTCTCTCAGGTTTGGAGGCGTTTAATCTTGTTTAACACAGTGATTGATAGCCGGTTTGAAGACGTAAAACGTGAAACCTGGATAAAAACGACCTACCGAGATATGAGTGCCGGCCTTATCGTAGCGTTAACCGCAATCCCGATGGCGATGGGGTTTGCTATGGCCATGGGCCTTAGGCCGGAACAAGGTATTATTGCCGGCGCGTTAGCCTGTGTCATCGGCCGCACATGGGGCGGTTCGAAATATCAAGTTTATGGCCCGACTGCGGCCTTTATTCCCATCATCGGCGGCTTGATCGCCAAATACGGTGAAGCTGGCGGCGGAACCTTGGCCGAAGCGCACGGTTTTTTAGTGTTTGTATCTATTATTGCCGGCGTTATTCTGATGTTGATGGGGGTATTTGGACTCGGTAAATATGCAAAACTGGTGCCCAATTCAATTATTGTCGGCTTTACTGTCGGCATTGCGGTTGCTATTGCCTTAAGTAACTTTGAGTCTATATTAGGTGTCGAAAGCTATCAGGATTTACTCGGGGAAGACGAGGATATCAAAGGGGGGATTCTGCATAATCTGGTACTTGCCTATGACAACATCGACAAGGTTAATTTTTGGTCGGTCGGATTGGGGTTCGGCACGTTTTTTATAACCAAACTGCTGTTACGCATATCTATTTTTATCCCAGCCCCTTTATTTGCAATCGCAACCAGCACGCTTTTGGCTGCGACAGTTTTTGCCGACAAAGGCATCATCTTGGTAAAAGACATTTATGGCTCCATTCCCAACAACTTTTTTGTCTTTACCCCGCCGATTCTGCCTGCTATGACATCTGGCGTGATTCTCGATATTGCTTATTTTGTCTTCGGCATCGTCTTCGTTTCAGCAGTGGAAAGTGTATTGTGCTCGTCGATGGCCGATCGCATGGCCAATAACCGGGGCACGCTATTCAATCCGGATAAGGAGTTTTGGGGACAAGGTTTGGTGCAAATTTTTACGCCTCTATTGAACGGTTTTCCTTGCACGGGCGCGTTAGCTAGAACAGCCACCAGTATTAAAGCGGGTGCGGTGACTCCATTGGCGGGCTATTTCAAGGCCATTTTTAAATTGTCATTAGCGTATTACATCTCCAGTTATCTAGAAATGGTACCCATGGCTTGTATCGGCGGTATCTTATTGTGGGTAGCTTCCAACATGATCAAGGTCTCTGAAATCAAGGAAGTGATCAGTCACAACCGGTTTCATGCCCTGTTAATGATCTATACCGCTATCATGGTACCGGCAACTGATTTTCTGACCGGTGTTTTGTCTGCTCTGGTGATTTTCTTTGTAGCGCATCGCTTTTTAGATAAGCCTGTTGCAGGTCGTCAACCAGTAACAGAAAATGCCGACTCGGCTTTTGAGCAACCTAGCATAGTGTCCAAGCCGGGCCACTTTAACAGTATGGTTGTACATTTGTCATTGAATGAGCACGATGACAATCTTCTATGTTACGCGGCGCAACTGGCCAAATCCGGCGTTGTGAATCATACGCATTTTGTTTTTGTGGAAACTTCGCAAGCTAGAGCGCAGTTGCAAGAAGGGCTTGATCCTGAAAAGCAGATGAAACAATCGGTTCGGCAGGCCTTCAGCTCGATTGAAAAAGCCACCTATAAAATTATAAAAGCGCAGAGCCGTCTCGATAGCTTGGTGGACTACGTGTTTAAAAATAAAATCGATTTGGTTCTATTAGGCCACCGGGATCATTGCAACGGCCACAATTCTTTAGCCCAACGCCTAGTAATGCTGTGCGGCTGTTCATTATGGACGGTGCCGGAAAATTTCGATAGCCGAATCCAACGCATTATTGTTCCTATCGATTTTTCGCCGATATCCGTGGACAGTTTGTCGCAAGCCGTTGCCATCGCCGCCCAATATAACGTGCCTGAAATTTTGGCGATCCACGTCTATGCCGATGAGTCAGTTATACGTTATGAGGAGCACGAACTTATTAAGCGTGGGGAAGAACAAGCTCACTTTGAAGAAATTTTGCAAAGCATAGATACGCATGGGATCTGTATTAAATTCCTGTGCTCAGAAAGCATTCAGGTAGCAGAAGAGATTGTGAGGGAAGCTGAAAATTATCAAGCCGACCTTGTCGTCATCAGCACCCGCGGCCATAGCAAAGCAGCAAGTATCTTGCTGGGTAGCGTGGCTTCTTCGGTCATTTCGGATGCAAAAATACCTGTATTGGCCATCAAACATTACGGTGCGCATTTGTCTTTATGGCAAACGCTTTTATCCAGTCACATTTTGAGCAGGACGGAAGATAAGACCGGTTAGCGCAATTATTTTGGGGGGATTAGCTATTCGAAAAATATCGTTTCGCCAATGCTTACGAATTAATTAATACCCATTTCGTTCGGTTTGCGACCTGAAGCATGAGTTTTGCTTATCATCCGGTTCGAACCAACAAGATAATTTCACTATGTCAATTTACCTAGGGTGCCGTAAATAACAAAAATACAGATGAATATAAAATATTTAAATAATATCAATGGTCTATTAGGCAGCTTAAAATATGACTTTCCTGCTGGAATTGCTGTTTTTTTAATAGCAATTCCCTTATCACTCGGCATAGCTTTAGCCTCTGGAGCACCTCTTTTTGCTGGGTTAATTGCAGGCATCCTTAGTGGCATAGTTATAGCACCCATAAGTGGTTCAGCATTGGGCATAAGTGGCCCAACTGCGGCCCTTGCTATCATAGTGGCATCTGCTATCGAAAAATTGGGTTTTAATGGTTTTTTACTGGCCTTGCTCATTGCAGGTATTCTGCAAATAATTATGGGAATTTTTAAGGCTGGAGTTATTGCTTATTATTTTCCATCTTCTGTCATTAATGGGATGCTTTCAGGGATAGGCATTGTTCTCTGTCTTAAACAGATTCCCCATGCGATCGGTTATGACCGAGATTACGAGGGTGACTCGACCTTTTTTCAATCGGATAACTATTCGTCATTTACTGAGCTGGTTAATATGCTTAGTTATAGTTCTCTTACAGCGTTCCTGATTGCATTAATTTCTTTGGTTATTCTCATCCTATGGGAACAGCCATTTATGAAAAAATATTCTTTTTTTCAATTGTTTCAGGGTGTGTTAATTGCTATTGCTGTGAGTATTTTTATCAACCAAAATTTACTCCATTTTCATCCTGAATGGGCACTTAAAGATAATCATTTA
>CAJAHC010000577.1 GCA_903939355.1 uncultured Methylococcaceae bacterium
CGCAACCAGTATAGAAGGCGTTTTTGCTGCGGGTGATGTAATGGATTCTGTTTATAAACAAGCAATAACTTCAGCAGGCTCGGGTTGTATGGCAGCACTGGATGCAGAAAAATTTCTTGATGAATTAATTTAAGTCAAAATGACAATAACAAACGCCTCTATCATGCCTTAAATTCATGAGGTTGACTGTACTTGATTCTCACCAACCAGGGCAAGCATTTCCACCACTACACAAAGCCCTTACAGAACCAGATGGCTTACTTGCAATTGGCGGCTGTCTATCAAAAGAACGTTTGTTAACTGCTTATAGGCATGGAATTTTCCCTTGGTATAATAAAGGTGAACCTATTCTGTGGTGGTCACCTAACCCAAGACTAGCTTTAGCCCCAGAGAACCTTATTATCTCTCGGAGCCTACATAAAAGATTGCGTAAAAATACCTTTACAGTAACTTTTGACCATGCTTTTACTGAAGTTATTACCGCCTGTGCTGAGCCTAGAAAAGAAGGAACAGGGACATGGATTACTGATGACATAGCCCAAGCTTATAATACATTACACAAAAGTGGTTACGCTCATTCTGTAGAGGCATGGCTGGACGGCCAGCTAGTTGGCGGATTATATGGCATTGCTCTGGGACGTGTTTTTTTTGGTGAATCTATGTTCCATATTAAAACAGATGCATCAAAAGTCGTCTTTGCCAGTTTAGTTAAGCAACTTGAAGCTTGGAACTATCAGCTAATTGACTGTCAAGTACACACGGCACATTTAGCAGGCTTCGGGGCGATAAACTATGATCGCAATCATTTTATAGAGCTGCTTAATCAATACTGTGACTTACCTCCTGACAGTTCTGCTTGGCAGTCACAATGATTTCTATTCCCTTAGTTCTAAGCCAAGAACATCCATGTGGTTATCTTGAAACTAAAATTGCCCAATCTTTATTTGTTCATCCATCGTATTCAATAACAACATCAACTTATGCTCATTTGTTGGAACAGGGTTTTCGTCGGAGTGGCGAAGAAGTTTATGCTCCCCATTGCTCTCACTGTTCTGCTTGCATTCCAGCAAGACTCCCTTTAAAAAAGTTTAAGCCCAGCAAAAGTCAACGACGTTGCATGCGTAAAAACATTGAAACACAAGTAAACATCAAACCCGCTATCTTTGAACAAGCGCATTATGACATGTACCTTCGATACCAAGCTATAAGACATCCTGAAGGATCTATGATTAATACCAGCCCTGAAAATTATTTCAGCTTTCTAAGTAGCTCATGGTGTAACACCCAATTTGTTGAATTTTCTATCCACAATGAGCTGGCAGGAATTGCCATCATTGATCAGTTTGATGAAGCATGGTCAGCAGTTTATACTTTTTTTGAGCCTAAGTTTTCCGATTACAGCCTGGCTGTCTATGCCATTTTATGGCAAATTCAGCAAGCAAATCTTCAACAAAAAGAATACTTATATTTGGGGTTCTGGTTAAAAGATTGTCCAAAAATGTCCTATAAAACTTGCTATCAACCTATACAATTATTAATCGATAAACAATGGGTTGAAATGAAAACTTAAATAACAAATATCCACTCTCTTCTATTGTTAAAAATGAATTTATGCTACAATTCAAAGTTTTAATTGCTTGAGACAAAATACAAATGGCCAAAGAAGATCAAATAGAAATGGAAGGTAAGGTTATAGACACTCTTCCTAATACCATGTTTCGTGTCGAACTGGAAAATGGTCACGTTGTGACTGCCCACATTTCCGGTAAAATGCGTAAACATTACATCCGCATTCTCACTGGAGATAGCGTTAAAGTAGAAATGACCCCTTATGATCTCACTAAAGGCCGTATAACCTTCCGTATGCGTTAAACCCACCAGCTCGATGGGTTAAGCAAATCTTTCCTGATTTATTTCCAGTTAAACCGGCTTATTAAGAATTGACGCCAGAAACAGTCAACTCGTTACTTTCCATAGCAAAAACTATCTCATTATTTTCTATATAAATTCTGACGTGTCCCCCGTGGGAAAGCTTGCCAAAAAGCAAATCATTTGCCAAAGGTTTTTTGATTTTTTCCTGAATTAATCGTGCCATTGGCCTTGCACCCATCTTTGGATCACAGCCATTTTCAGCTAACCACAAACGTGCTTCAGGATCTAAAGTTAAAGTTACATGCTTCTCGACTAAAAGTGCCTCCAATTCAAAAATAAATTTATCAACCACATGCCCAACAATCGAAATATCCAAAGGCTTAAATTGGATAATAGCATCAAGACGATTGCGAAATTCGGGCGAAAATCCTTTCTCTATCACTTTCAAGCTGTCGGTCGAATGATTCTGCTGTGTAAAACCTATCGAAGCACGCCCCCCTTCTTCTGCTCCTGCATTAGTAGTCATTACCAATATAATGTTACGAAAATCTGCTTTTCTACCGTTATTATCTGTCAAAGATCCATGATCCATAACCTGCAATAACAAATTAAACACATCGGGGTGTGCTTTTTCTAATTCATCCAACAATAGCACAGCATGAGGATGTTTGGTGACTTGTTCAGTTAACAATCCACCCTGATCAAAACCCACATAACCGGGTGGTGCACCTATCAATCTAGACACAGTATGTCGTTCCATATACTCAGACATATCAAAGCGAATCAACTCAACACCCAATACTTTTGCTAACTGGCGTGTTACCTCTGTTTTACCAACGCCGGTAGGTCCTGCAAATATAAATGAACCAATTGTTTTTTGGGCATCCCTAAGCCCTGCACGTGACAATTTTATCGCTGAAGCTAATGCTGAAATTGCCTCATCCTGACCAAAAACCAACATTTTTAAGTTTTTTTCCAAATTAGCCAGCTTATCTATATCATTAGAAGATACTGATCTTGCTGGTATTCTGGCAATTTTTGAAACTATATCTTCTATTTCAGCCACATCAATATCCTGCTTACGATCAACTTCCGCAGTCATACGTTGCTTTGCGCCGGCTTCATCAATAACATCAATAGCTTTATCCGGCAAATGTCGATCAGTGATATATCTATCCGATAATTCAGCAGCCACACGCAATGCCTCAGCAGAATACCTTACATTATGATGCTCTTCAAATCGTGATTTAAGACCTTTTAAAATCAAGATAGTATCTTCTACCGAAGGTTCAAGTACATCTATTTTCTGAAAACGACGCGCCAATGCATGATCTTTCTCAAAAATACCTCGATACTCTTTATAAGTTGTCGAACCAATGCAACGCAACTGACCAGAAGCAAGCACCGGTTTAATCAAATTGGAGGCGTCCATAACGCCACCCGAAGCCGAACCAGCACCAATAATGGTATGAATTTCATCAATGAACAAGATAGAATCCGGTTCTTTTTTAAGCTGATTCATTAATGACTTAAGGCGCTTTTCAAAGTCACCTCGATACTTAGTCCCTGCTACTAAGGCCCCCAAATCTAGAGAATAAATCACACTATTCATCAGAATTTCAGGTACGTTTTCCTCAACTATCCTTTTTGCCAAACCTTCTGCTATTGCTGTTTTGCCAACACCCGCCTCACCGACTAATAAGGGATTATTTTTACGTCGACGACAAAGTGTTTGAATGGTTCTTTCAACCTCAAGATCCCTGCCAATCAAAGGATCAATTCTGCCTTGCAAAGCCTCCTCATTAAGGTTAGTTGTATATTTCTCTAAGGGACTCCCTGCATCGGCATCAGTATTGCCAATTTCTGGTTTGGACTCACTTGGCTGAACATCATCGTTATCTACTTTAGATATACCGTGCGCCAAAAAATTGACCACATCCAACCGAGAGACATAGA
>CAJAHC010000578.1 GCA_903939355.1 uncultured Methylococcaceae bacterium
AAACAAGTAGAAGCAGGTCAGGCTGTTTATAATAAATATGTTTTAACTGCCTATGATCTTTTAGTACTTGGCGTTTCATGTCAATTATTCTGGAAATGTCCATCTCATAGGATGGAAATCCAATATAACAAATTTGCTAGTAATAACCATTTAGATGTTGGAGTAGGAACAGGATACTTCTTAGATCATTGTCAATTCCCTTCTGAGAACCCAAGAATTGCATTAATGGATTTAAATAAAAATTCCTTGAACTACACAGCAGAGAGAATAGTTAGATATGCTCCAGAAACTTATTGCCGAAATATTTTAGAACCGATTTCCATTCCAGCAGAAAACTTCAATTCGGTTGGTATTAATTTTCTTCTGCATTGTCTGCCAGGAAAGTTATCGGAAAAAGGTACCATATTTGATCATCTTAAAGCTGTAATGCATCCAAATGCAGTAATCTTTGGCTCCACCATCTTGCACGTTGGCGTATCACCTAATTGGTTAGCTAAAAGACTCATGAATGCTTATAACAATAAAGGTGTGTTTTCTAATTTATACGATAGTGCTGAAGGTTTAAAAAGAGAACTAGAGGTCAGATTTTCTGATGTATCAGTTGAGGTAGTTGGTTGTGTAGCTTTGTTTTCAGCTCGTAATTAATCTAATTCAATTTTTTATGCTTTATCCTCGGTGGTTTGATTGTGAAACTTCTATGATGGATTTTTGCAAATGAGCTCTTTGGTAATAGGGTTATGCGTCATCTCTTATTTCAATCACAGTATAGAGCCTCTATAACATCTATATTCTGCTGTTTCTGAGCTATTACAGAATCTGCAACTCTTTATGGCTATAGATATCAATAAAATTGCAAAAAAATAAAACGGTTAGTTTGGATGAGTAATTGCAAAAAGAAGCGGTTATTTCGTTAAGGGGGAGTTTAGTAAAAATAACCGCTTGAGGTAATAACTAGGACTATATGCTTAAAGTCTTTACTTCAACATACGCTAATACGACTTAAATAAACTGTATTAGTTCCTTTACTTTAATGGATATCTTTCAGGTCTTTGAGTTGTATATTTAAGTGACTGTGTGCCTGTAAATGTTTATAAAAGGCTTTAAGTTGGTCAAGTTCAATATGTTGATCTGTGGATTGATTATTTTGCATATCTTTTTCATCAACCACGTTTGGTTCTACAAATTGTTTTTCTAACGTAGAGGTATAGGGTGATTTTAACATTGTAATCTCCCGAGAGTTGTAAAAAAGCTCGTTCTTTTAATAGTACTCTACTGAACTAAAGTTAGCATTATGTATATGTAGCGAAACAGTTAGAAGTGCAGCACTTAGTATCTAGTATTGGCTTTCTTTTACCATAAAATAAAGAAAAAGCAAATATATCTAGAGGGGATAAAAATTGTCCTTTTTCTTACCTAGATACTGAGTGAATAATTGTCGCCAGACTGGAATAGAGCAGTTTGTTGTTCAAATTGCCGTTCAGCTTCTAGCCAATCTTCAAGCTCATGTCCAGACTCAAAACCCCTGCTTTCTGATTTGTAGTACGCATATTCTGCAATCCTAGTATTGCGATTAAGAAGGAGTGCAGCATTTTTGGCTTGTGGATTAAAGGATTTAAAAGGATTTTTATTGGTTGCTTTCATTATTGGGGCTTTCTTTAAGTTGAATTATCATTGTGAACATTGGAAACATTGAGCGACTAGTCATCACTGATTGATGTTGAAGCACTGAAAGGGTTTAAATTATCGGCAGAACAAGGAAATAGTCTGGCACAAGCTAATCTTGAGAAAATGCAATGGTGAATTAAAAAGAGGTTATGGTGTTCGGTGGTTATTGCGATGTTAAGAACAAGAAGCCATTTAGAACCCTGAGGCTCTAAATGACATCAAGCTACAGGAATCAAACCCACGTCAATTGACCGACTTTTTTATGTAAGTTATTGGTTTTGATGTTGCTTCCAATTACGGCTAAAGCAAATATAGCCGATGAAATAATAAATTCACCTGAAATAAAGCCTGTAATGCCTACTAAGATAAGGGCAGTAAGTAAAATATCTCTGCTTAAGTTGCTCATTTGAAAATTCTCATACAGTTAAAGTTTTTAATATTAGGGGTTAACTATAAGCTGTATTGTTATGATTAACAATAGGTAAGTTAATGCATAAATTGTTTCTTTATTGTTGATAATGAAGTCGTGCATTTGTCATAAAGCAAAATACACTATCATCTTTGAATTCTGCAGTTCAGATGAGCACCTTGTCATAGAATGGCAATAAGTGCGGAAACCAAGAGTTAACTTCAATTTTTTTTTGGAAATAATAGCTTCAATTCTGTTGTTTTTTTTCAAAGATCCATCAATATATTTCCCTGCCATATCTTCATTGGGT
>CAJAHC010000579.1 GCA_903939355.1 uncultured Methylococcaceae bacterium
AAAAAATCATACAGGCCATGAATTATTATAGGAACCAATAAGTTTTTTTCAGTTCCATAATTTAACGATAAACCTAAATATATACCGACTAGGCCAGCTAATAATGCATACAGAGGAGTAACTGCATGTACCAACCCAAAAATACAATTACTAATAACCAAACCTGCAGTTACACCCCAGAATTGTTCAATCCAAGGTTGAATAACACCACGAAAAAGTAGTTCTTCCGCAATACCTGCTATTAAAGCGAGTATTAACAAATCAGTCCAGTGACTGTGTTGTAATCCAGGCCCAAGCGTATCTAATAACAATCGTCTGATATTACCTACTGATTTTGCTTGTATTTGTTCAAATGCCAAAAAAATTAATATTAAAGGGATAGTACCTATTACACCATTTACTAAAGCTGTTTCTGTAAAAAAAATATTAGCAAAAGGATTAATACTAACAATCCATCCTAAAAAAATTGCCAAAGGTATTAAAGCAGCCTCGAAAAAGCAAGCGGAGTTTAAAAAACTATGGTCTTTTAGGAAAGATTTAGGCATTATTAATATTTATAAAGTTAAGAAACAAGGACTTTCAGACAAAAACCGGTAAAATGCTTAGTTTTATTCATTAAAATTTAAGTCATGCAGTGTTTTATCTATAAAAGCCTAAAAAAAGACTATCTGTATTTGTATATAGCCCATAAAGATGATTTTTCAAAAGTACCGAATGAGTTACTTAACAGCTTTGGAAAACTAGAATTTGTAATGGATTTATATATAACTAAAGATCGCAAGTTAGCCAGAGAAGATGCAGGGAAAATTATTCAATGCCTGATTGATCAAGGATTTTTTGTACAACTACCTAGTCTGGAAGACAAAAGATGCTTGCCCCCCTTTCTTAGGGAAGATGATAATTAAGCCTTAGGTAAAGTGACTCCTGTCTGTCCCTGATACTTACCGCCTCTATCTTTATAAGATGTTTCACATACTTCATCACTTCCAAAAAATAGCATTTGAGCGACTCCCTCGTTAGCATAAATTTTTGCCGGCAATGTTGTAGTATTTGAAAACTCCAATGTAACGTGTCCTTCCCATTCAGGTTCCAGAGGCGTAACATTTACTATAATTCCACATCGCGCATAAGTAGACTTACCTAAACATATAGTTAATACATCTCGCGGAATTCGGAAAAACTCAACAGTACGTGCCAATGCGAAAGAATTTGGCGGAATAATGCAAACATCTGATTTAACATCTACAAAACTATTTGAATCGAAATTTTTGGGGTCAACAATAGCTGAATTTATATTTGTAAAAATCTTAAATTCATCAGAGCAACGGACATCATAACCATAACTAGATGTACCATAAGATATAACCCTCCCATTTTCAGAATCTCTAACCTGGCCGCTTTCAAAGGGCTTTATCATCCCCTGCTGTTCCGCCATACGACGTATCCACTTGTCCGACTTTATACTCATAAAATATTAAATACCTTGCTTGTTAATATGATTGATTTTCACACAGTCGTTAAAGAGATACAAGAACAAAGACTATTTAGGATTAGGGCGTTATTTATTAATTATATTCAGGTTATTAGTTTCCGATACTAGTGATGCCTATTAGTTAGGTATTTTGTATGACGATATTGGGAAAACGAGTACTAAAATCTTTTGTTTTTAATGCTAAATTCGCTGTAGCTTTACGAGCTATTTCTTTATATATTTCAGATATTTTTCCACTAGGTTCCGCAACTAAAGAAGGTTTGCCAGAATCCGCATTTTGACGAATAGCTATATCTAATGGTAGTGACCCTAATAACTCCACTTTATTTTTCTTAGACATTGCTATGCCACCGCCCTCACCAAAAATTGCTTCTGTATGACCACACTCACTACAAATATGCATACCCATGTTTTCAATAACGCCCAACACGGGAACATTAACTTTTTCAAACATGCTTAGCCCTCTTTGTGCATCAATGAGTGCGATATCCTGAGGAGTTGTAACAATAATCGCACCGCTAACAGGTATTTGTTGGGCCAAAGTCAATTGAATATCACCAGTGCCAGGTGGTAAATCTATGATTAGATAATCAATCTCAACCCAGTTAGTATCTCTTAATAACTGCTGCAACATATTCGTTGCCATGGGTCCTCGCCATATTAAAGGCTGATCTGCATTAATCAAGTAGCCAATCGACATACTTTGCAATCCATAAGCCATTTTCGGAACCATAGTTTTATTATCTACACTATCTGGATAACCTGATAAACCGAGCATGGTTGGAATACTTGGGCCATAAATATCTGCGTCAAGTATACCTACCTTCGCACCTTCAGCGATTAATGCGAGCGCAAGATTTACAGCAGTTGTTGACTTCCCTACCCCCCCCTTTCCTGAAGCGACAGCTATTATGTTTTTTATATTAGCATTTGGTTTTAAAGCTTGTTGAACGGCGTGAGAAAGTATATTTACTGATACTTCAACACTAACAATTCCTACACCTTGTAGAGTACTAAGCAGCTGCTCAACAGAGCATTTTAAAGAATCAATTGTACTTTTAGCGGGGTAGCCTAATTCAAGGAAAACACTGACGTTTGCGCCATCAATAACAATTTTTTTAACTGACTTTGCTGTGACCAAATCGACTCCATGATTCAGATCGATATATGTTCGTAAAATATTTTCCACATTCGTCTTATCTATTTGAGTCATTACCAGCCTATTGAAATATTAATATTAAATAAACAGTGTTGTTGTATTTTGAATAAAACAATTAACTGACTACATATTGCTACATTCTACCGTTATTATAAATAAAAATGCCCTTTTAGCTCGGGACTTTTCTCTAGTGATGTTATTTTTATGCGATAATCTACGGTAACTTGTTCTTGTAACACTATAAAAAATTTACATCATGTCAGAAAGAAAAATTCTCGTAACCAGTGCCCTTCCTTATGCAAACGGACCAATACATTTAGGTCATCTGGTTGAATATATTCAAACGGATATCTGGGTTCGTTTTCAGAGACAACGTGGTAATCAATGTTATTTTGTTTGTGCTGATGATACCCATGGTACGCCCATTATGCTTAAAGCTGATCGGGAAGGAATTACTCCAGAACAACTCATCACAAAAGTAGGCATTGAACACTTAGCCGACTTTACAGAATTCTATGTAGATTTTGATAATTATCACAGCACACATTCTGAAGAAAACAAAATCTTCTCCTCACTTATCTATAACCGGTTACGAAGTGCAGGCCATATTAGTTCTCGTACAATTACTCAGGCCTACGATCCAGTTAAATCGATGTTTTTGCCCGATCGATTTATCAAAGGGGACTGTCCAAAATGTGGTGCAGTTGATCAATATGGTGATGGCTGTGAAGCCTGCGGAGCGACCTATTCACCAATCGAATTAAAAAATGCTGTTTCTGCTATTTCTGGAGAAAAACCCATTGAGAAAGATTCTGTACATTATTTTTTCAACTTAGCTGATTTTGCCAGTATGTTAAGCAATTGGACTACTGAGGGTCATTTACAACCTGAAGTACGTAATAAATTAGCAGAATGGTTAAATAGTGGGCTTCAACAGTGGGATATTTCTCGTGATGCGCCCTACTTTGGCTTCGAAATTCCAGATGCACCAGGTAAATATTTTTATGTTTGGTTAGATGCGCCTATCGGTTATATGGCAAGTTTCAAAAATTTGTGTGACAAAAAAAGCTTGAGTTTTGACGAATTCTGGTCCGTGGAAAGCACTACTGAACTATATCATTTCATCGGTAAAGATATTATTTATTTTCATGCTTTATTCTGGCCTGCAATGCTCAGTGGTGCCAACTTCAGATTACCTACAGCTATTTTTGCTCATGGATTTTTAACCGTGAATGGCGAAAAAATGTCCAAATCTCGAGGGACTTTCATTACTGCAAGAACTTACTTAAATCATTTAAATCCAGAATATCTTCGCTATTATTTTGCTGCCAAACTCAGTGCTGGTATTGATGACATTGATCTTAACTTTGATGATTTTAGTCAACGAGTTAATTCTGACCTAGTCGGTAAAGTTGTTAATATTGCCAGTCGTTGTAGTGGCTTCATTAATAAACGATTTGATAATAAACTATCGTTACATTGTTCTGAACTTGCTTTGTTCGACGAATTTGTTAGCTGTAATATACTTATAGCTGAACTTTATGAATCTCGTGAATATGGTAAAGCGATGCGAGAAATAATGGCCTTAGCTGACAAAGCTAATCAATATATTGATGAGAAGAAGCCTTGGTTAATTGCCAAGCAAGATAATAAGGAAACAGAATTACATGATGTTTGTTCAGTAGGTATTAATCTTTTTCGCTTATTGATAGCTTATCTAAAGCCTGTAATTCCTTCATTAGCAAGTCAAGCTGAAAAATTCTTGTCTATAGACTCTCAAATTTGGCCAAGCGAAGCAACACCTTTGCTAGATCATACCGTTAATATTTTTATACCGTTAATGACACGTGTTGAAGCAGATAAAATATCTTCAATTATTGTTGATTCCAAAGAAAATCTTGAAAAAACCATCGATACTTCCAGCCCAATTACGAAAAAAAATGAACCGAAATTTGAACCCATTGCAGATACAATCGAATTTAATGATTTTGCCAAACTGGATTTACGCATTGCTAAAATAATAAAAGCAACTCATGTAAAAGACTCTGATAAATTACTACAACTTACAATCGATATCGGCGATGAGACTCGTAATATATTTGCAGGCATTAAATCTGCGTACTCACCGGAAGATCTGGAGGGAAAACTAACCTTAGTCATCGCCAATCTGGCGCCTAAAAAAATGCGCTTTGGTAATTCTGAAGGCATGGTATTGGCAGCAGGTCCTGGCGACAAAGATATTTGGATTTTAAGCCCTGATAATGGAGCCGTGGCAGGCATGCGCGTCAAATAGTTAGGCAGAAATTTTCTAAGTAGAATATGTTTCTAAATAGATAAGTTTTCTAAGTCGATAAGTTGTTAATTATACAATCTCGTTGCCCAACTTGGTTTATCGAGATTATTTTTTTGTTTGACCGCCAATTCTTCCAAGGCAATTTTTTTAACCAAGACAGCAATAAAAATTAAATGATAAAGCAAGTCCCAATAAGAAAGTCCTAAAAATGCAGTACCAACCATATAGCAAATTAGTGATGCACGCAACATGAAACAATAATTGGCTACCCATTCCATACCTTCAACCCGAAATGTTTTTTTTGGTAGAGTAGTCATGCTTATTAAAGTACCAACTATTAATGACAGCCAAAGTCCAAAAGCAATAAAACCGTGTTCAGAAAACATTTCAACATAAGAACTGTGCCAATCACGTTGTGTAACGAATTTCCATCCTTCAAAACCTGCCCCAACAAATGGATGTTCAAGGGTATGATTCCAACCGTCAATCCAGGCTTCTATTCGACTCATTGCGGAACTATCTTCCTGATATGTCTCAAGGGTATGCATGCGACCAAACCATTCTTGCGGTAAATAATCTTTAACTAAGAAAGCCCCGACTAAAACCAATGGAATTGCCAAAAACTTATGTTTACTATTCAATATCAACATTAATGTAAGTACACTCATAGTAATAAGCGCCCCACGAGACCATGAACTTAATGATGCGGCATAAATTATAGGTATTGCCAATAATATTCCCCTTTTAAACAGCGAATTACGCGTTTCCCTTTGCCAAATTAATAATAAAGGAATACAAATTAACATCGCTACTGCAAATGCATTGTTTTCTTCAAATTGAGTAGCTGGTGGCCCATAAACACGCGCAGAAAATCCATGCAAAATAGCAAATAATCCTCCTTTAACAGCTACAATTCCAATTGAGGCTGCAATAGTTACAACTAAACAATAAAGCTTGAAACGCGTATTAATAAGCACCAAAGTAAAAAAGAAGGGCAGATAAATTTTTGTGACAAGCCAAAATCGCTGCCAGGCAATATCAGGAAAGTAGGCTTGAGTCGATGTAATAGCAAAATAAATCCAAAGTATTATAAAAACAGTGATTCGCCAATCTTTTGGTATTGAATCCTTGTCTTTTGCAGTAAATGTACGAAAAGCTACAACTAGGAAAAGTACATAATAAACAGGTAGTGAGCGTACAAAGCCCCAAGCATAGGCATGCGGATTTAAGTAACTAAAAACAGCTAATGATAGAACACCCAGCCATGGTTTTTTAAGGGCTGCGTATATACAACCCGCCAAGAATATAAGTACTACATAATCACGCATGATTTATGTTTATTGCCTTGATTGAATAATGCCAACGATTTGTCCAACAATGGAAGCCGTTTTAATTAAATAGAATCTAATAACCTTGGTATTAAAACTAAATAATACCCCACTGATATATTGACTTAAAATAAGCCATAAATAGCTTGGTACTTGAGTACCTTTATCATATTTACTTAGGTTAAATGAACGATTACGTTGGAAATTCATTAATAAAAGATAGGTTAGATTGAACCGTGAGAGGTCGACATAATGGTACTGAATAATACCTGGAATATATCTTAGTTTTTCATTTGCACGTAAAGCCCTTACTATCAATTCAGTATCTTCACTGCCGAAAAAATTATGACCTGTAGGTCCAAGTTTTTCAGAGAACCCCCCTATCTTCTTAAATACATCTTGATTAACAATTAAATTACCTCCGCTGGGCAAAAAGTCATGTTCAGATAGTATGAGTTGATGGTTTCCGAGATTATAGTCAGGAATCGGAATAGGACTGATTTTGTAGGCTCCCTGTTCATGAATCCAATCTGGTTCATCGCCAGTCCAATCAGGAATAAGTTTTCCGCAAAATAGACTAGTATCTGGATAGTTAGTGATAGTGTCTATAGTTACTTTGCAAAAATATTCATCAACACGTTGATCGTCATCTATAAAACATATCCAACCACTGGTTATATTTGCTATTGCTGTATTCAAGGCATAGGATTTACCTATTTTAGGTTCTTCTATAAATTTAATTGGCAATATGTTATTTTCTATCTGTTGATGTTGATAGTTCTGTAATTTAATTACGGTATCATCAGTACAAGCATTTACAATAACTAAAATATCAATGCTCGCTTGATATTGAGATATAGCAAGAGTGATAGATTGTAATGTTTTCAAAAGGAGTTCTGATCGGTTATGCGAACAAAT
>CAJAHC010000580.1 GCA_903939355.1 uncultured Methylococcaceae bacterium
CGGTGGTGGTTGATATTTTTTCATCGTCAATTTGCTCAACCAAAAAGAACAGTTGGCTTTAAAAGTCCCACAATTTCCGTTTGGCGCAATCATAGTAAAACGAGATACTGGTGAAATTATTGCTGAAAGGTTTAATCAGTCCACAATTAATCCAACTTTTCATGGCGAAATGGAGGTACTTGATCATTGCGCCCAATTACAGCAACACAGGGATTGGAATGAATTTGAACTATATACGACAGGAGAGCCATTTCAGCGTCAAAGTCCCATTAAATGGGCCGGTATTGCCCGCGTTTGTTTTGGAACATCTATCCCTTATTTAAATACACATAATTGGCAGCAAATTAATATTCGAGCATCTGAAGTGATCAACTAAACTGCGTTTCGTAAGACTCCTAACGTTGGCGGTATTTTGGAGGCCATTGGCCGAACCCTTGACTTTGGTGAAGTGTCGTTTACAACGACACTATAAGAAAATGCAGTTGAGGATTTTTAAAACGCTAGAAGATTTGCTAAAAAAATTTATTTCGGCACTTTATGCCCTATCCTAGCGGGAAAATAGCTTTCAATATTTACCTATCAATTAGTATTTATAGTCATAATAAATTAATAGGTTAATTATATTTACTGGAAAATATTGCATGACTGCAATGAAAACCCGCCCTCTTCTGACATGAACTAAAAGAAAATACACCAACATTGTTAGTAAATTGTTCCTTATAATCTAATTCCCAAACATCTGCACTAAAGTGGATATTGCAATTCTGCGGTGTTCTTCAGTGCCGGCAATTGGATTTAACTCCACAAAAGGTCTCTCGACGATCGTCAAGGCTGATCTGAATAGTAATATGGCTTCATCTATTGAAATGTGACGAAAGGTGTTGGTTTGGTTTCTTAAGGCCGTTTCTACATAAGGTTGTGCAATGGCATCGCTATAGTGATAAAACTCAGATGACAGTACATTTTGTTTAGCAGCGCAATCCTCATAGTAGCGCATGACCTTAGGATTCACTTGTTTTATCGATTTAAAAGCAAGATCAACCATTATTTCAACAAAAGTCTGCAAAGGCAGATTGGCATCAAATCCTTTAAACCTTTTTGCCATATTTTCAATATGCTGCGCTTGGCCTCGCTTAATAGCCCATAAAAAAGCATTCTCAATGATACCTAGACGTTTAGTCATGGTCCCTAATGCATAGCCAGATTTTTCTGCCAGTGTTCTGCTAGTAAATTTGTTGGGGTCTGCCGCTTTAACTAGCTCAAAAGCTGCCTGCAAGATATCCTTCAAAGATTGTGCAGATCGTCCTTGTTTAGCTTCTGGGAATTGGATATTTATATTTTTAGGCATGTTTTAGCAGGTAGATTTGTAAAAAAGTGTACACTCGAAAGCCTGTCAATCAATAATTCTATAAAAGCCAATAATATCAATTGGTTTAGTGATTCTTTTAATGACCTAAAAGTGTACAAAATTTAATAAATTACTCAGGATTTTTTCTTTATAGTAATGCCATAGTATTTATCTTTCAATACCCCCGATCGGAAGATTTTTTCCTTTTTCTAGTAAATTTATATAGAAATAGAATAAACAGCAATATTCGCTTATGGAGAAATACTTTACATGCTGAATATTGTAATTCTGAAAATCGGTGACAATCAATGATAAAAAAGTTAAAAGACGTATTTATAGCAATAGGGATAGGTTTCACTTTACTCTGTATATCCTCCTCGGTTTATGCAGAAAATACTGGCTTTCCCACAAAACTCCGTTCTGCACCAACAGGCACTCAAGTTACCTACAACACTGCGTTTGTAAGAAATACCATGAGTACTTGCATTGCAGCCCTAGATGCGGCTTACAATTACCCAGTTACCATAACGGCACAAACCACACCTTGGATGAGCAATGGTACAACAGTGAACGTTAATGAAATGGTTTATGTTTCAGGAAATGTATGGAATGGGCCATCAGTATTCAAAACAACCCTGACCTCCACTTCACGTAATTTTAAGGGTAATGGCCTACCCAATCATAAAACGGGAATTTATCCTGTGCAGCAAGGTACAGCAGCCTATTCATATTACCATGCAGCGTTAGGCGACAATGCAAGTGACCCAACAGCTGATTTAATACCTATAGGTACTTATGATTTAAACATAACTATACCGCGTAACCCTGTCTATTCTGACACACCAAGCTGCATGCAAGGTCTTATTTTCGGTGTCGTGACTCAAACTCATGCTGTATGGCATGTAAACCTCGCCAACACACAAGGTCAAGCCAATCAATGGGTAGATCCAATTGCAGCACTCCCAATTGATAAGTGCTGGGGACATCCCTACAATAACGAATACCATTATCATGGACTTTCTTGGAAATGCTTTCCAAATCAGGGTCGTAAAAAACAACACTCTCCTTTATTTGGTTACGCTATGGATGGTTTTGGTATCTACGGACCAAGAGGTGAGAATGGAATTCAACTTACCAATGCTAATCTAGATGTATGTCATGGCCACAAAGGCTGGATCAATTGGGATGGAAAATCAGTTTATATGTACCACTACCACGTCAATAACGAATTTCCTTACGGACCAGGCTGTTATAGAGGCACCACTCAAACTTATTATGATTCCTTTACTGCAGTAAATGGTGCATCTGTGAGATCTACACATCAACACTGGCCTACGCCAATTGCAAGAGATGCATATGGAGATCCATTAGTGCATTAATTTTATAGCTAATTGGTTAATTTTTAAGCTTTAATTAAAGAGATTTAATTATGAATAGTAAAAAATATAGTGCTGTAGTTGGTATAGCATTACTCTCATCTTCAGTTATGGCTGATGAGTTAGCAACCAAATCACCCTATGACTGGACAGGCGTTTATGTAGGTGGTTTCATCGGTGGAGCGACAGGAGCAGATGTTACAAATACTGCAACTCGCAATATAGACGGCACGCTTTGGAACTATCCAGGTGATGCAAGCAACAATTATAGTACAAAAGCAGGCTTTATCGGTGGAGGCACAGTCGGCTATAACTGGCACATTGGAAAAACGCCTTATGTCATAGGTCTTGAAGGTGAATATGGCTATTTGAGTCAGAAGGGTAGTAAAACTGATCCTAATGCTGCAACTTATAACGCCATAAACGTTCCAACCACAACAGCTGACAATAGTCAAAGTAGCACGTCAATAGGTACTAATTATGGCTATGGTTTAATTGGTGGTCGAATAGGCTATGCTCTAGACAGATCACTATTCTACGTAAAGAGTGGTGCAATTTTTACATCAGTCAATTCCAGTTGGTCAGATACTAATTATGCCCTCGGCACCTCTAATAATGGAACGACAACAGGCTATGCCCTAGGCTGCGGTTTTGAATACGCACTACCTTTTAAGCACTTAACTAATTTCTCTGTAAAAACAGAATACCTTTATTTTGGCATACCAAAAATCAGTACATTAACCACACAAACTACCGAACAAGCAGATCCGTTAAGCACTTATCAGGCAACTAGCGGGATTCATACCGCTAAGATTGGTGTCAACTACAAATTTTAGATAAATACCACAATAACTTGAATCTGTTGGCGTGGGGATTTCTAGTGAAGTCAGTATCATTGATGCCAGTGTGATTGTAGCTAAACAATGTCGACTTCACAAAAAAGCAGATCACGCGCCAGTTGCTTTTCTAAGGCCGGATCACTTAAAGCATACC
>CAJAHC010000581.1 GCA_903939355.1 uncultured Methylococcaceae bacterium
CTGATAAATTGGCAATTGATTTTTCAATATAGTCGGCGGGTCGGAACAAATGTTCGTAAAAAGTAACCGCTTCATTCTTAAAGACCGGCTCAAATTCTTTCAGAGTCTGTTCAACCTCTTTGGAAACGCTCAAGGTATTGGCTCCGTATTGCCCTATCACCATCATAACTATACTGGGTTTACCGCCAATTTGTGCGGCGCCGACAGGTGGTTCAGGTGCATAAAGAATAGTACTCACTTCACCTAACGTAATATTACGTCCCTGATCACGCTTAACAATAATTTTTGCAAATTGCTCAGGTGTAGTGGGCTGCCCTGTCACCTGCAGAGTAATGCGCTGGTTTTGGTTTTCTACAAACCCGCCGCCCTGAATGGTTCCAGCCTGTGATGTGGTTTGAATAATATCGTCCAATGACAGATTAAAACGATGTAATTGAACCGGATTAACCTGAATCTGCAGTTGCGTAATCTCTCCCCCAAAGACATTAACATCAGCAACACCACGAACCGCCAGCAAGCGCGGCACAATAGTCCAATCAACCAGACTACGCAGAGCCATTAAATCTTTTGTGTCGGAGTTTAGACCAATGGTTAATACTGTTGCAGAAGACGACGACAGGGGTATAGAAATTGGCACGATACCCATCGGTAATTGTGCCGATAAATTAGCCAGACGTTCGCTAATGAGTTGGCGATTACGATAAACTTCGCTCCTTTCTACAAATGTTGCCGTAACTATAGATAAACCCTGTATAGATTCGGAGCGAACCGACTCCATTCCTACCAAACCACTAATGGACATTTCAATCGGTCTAGTTACCAAGACTTCTACCTGCTCGGCAGACAATCCAGGTGCTTCACTTTGGATGATTACCCGCTTTGGAGCAAATTCAGGAAAAATATCAAGCCCGGCGACAGTAAGACGATAACTACCATAGAATAGTATTAATACCGCTAATGTGATGATTATGCCGCAATATCGAATAGAAAATCGGACAACTATACTTAGCATTTTTGTATCGAGACTCTGACCATTATTTAGTAAATATCTAAATTATGTCTTACACATTAAATAAAGAGATAAATCTAGTTGGATTATTGAAGGAAAATTAATTTATGACAGATTATTCTGCACAACAACTTAAAACAGCCTTCTATTTAAATAGAGCGTTTCAAGTCTAACCTGACAATTACTTTGACATAAAACAAAACAATAGTTAATAAATCATAACCAAAACCTGATAAATGCCAGTGAATGTATCTATCAGGTTACATACAGCTTAACAACATTATACTGCAAAGACTCTACATCAAAAAAAGCCTTCTTCAAGAAACAATTTTCAATAATTAAAGTCCGTTTGGATAATCGTAACTGTAATGCTTGCGTAATGGTTTAATTACTTCCCATTGACTATCCAACCCAGAGTGGAATGATACCAAATCACCAGGTAAAATTCGTACTGGCTCACCCTCAGTCGGCGTTACTAATATTTCACCTTCCAAAATATAAGCGCATTCAGTTTCATCAAAATCTATTGGAAACTTAGAAATTTCTTTTTCCCAAATTGCCCAGCTAGAAACACCCAGCTCTTTTAATCTTTCTTCACTCGGATTGTGTTCAATGGTAATTTTACTCATAACCTTCCTAAAAATTTAGACTGATTTGAATCTTAATTTTAACACCAGATCTGTCTTTGTACTATTTGTGCGTATAGAAAAACTCTTGACTCGGCAATTAAGTGTTTTATTCTAACTCGCAATAAAAATAAAATAACACTACATCTCATACTTCAAATTGACTCCCCCTGACAAAAGAATTTCAATCTTTACTTTTTAGAGAAACATTCCTTAGCTTATAACTTAGTCTGTTATAATTATGCATCTCAGCATGCAATATTCCCTAGCAACAACAATTATTGCCACATTACTTAAGCCATCACATTTTAAAACCCTCATCAGTTAAAACACAGTGGATCTAAAACATATCAGAAATTTCTCCATTATCGCTCATATCGATCATGGTAAATCAACTCTTGCAGATCGTTTTATTCAAATCTGTGGTGGCTTAAGTGCCCGTGAAATGTCAGCACAAGTGCTCGACACCATGGATATCGAGAAAGAACGTGGCATAACAATAAAAGCTCAAAGTGTTACTTTGGACTTTAAAGCCCAAGATGGTGAAACTTATCAACTTAATTTTATTGATACACCAGGACACGTTGATTTTTCTTACGAAGTATCCAGATCTTTAGCCGCTTGTGAAGGAGCCCTTTTAGTTGTTGATGCCGCGCAAGGGGTTGAAGCGCAAAGCGTCGCAAACTGCTATACAGCCATAGAACAAGGCTTGGAAGTTGTTCCAGTACTCAACAAAATTGATTTGCCATCCGCTGAACCGGATCGTGTACTAGCCGAAATTGAAGAAGTAATTGGTATTCCAGCAGATGAAGCACTGATGATAAGTGCTAAAACAGGACTTGGGGTGCAGGATGTGCTGGAACAATTGGTTATTAAAGTACCGCCTCCCCAAGGGAATATAGACGGACCATTACAAGCATTAATCATTGACTCCTGGTTTGACAGTTATCTCGGCGTGGTCTCTTTAGTCAGAATTATGCATGGCAGTATTCGCAAAAAACAAAAGATTACTATCATGTCTACTGGCAAATCATTCATCGCCGAAAAAGTCGGTGTTTTTACGCCAAAACGCCTTGAAAAGGATATATTAAATACTGGTGAAGTGGGTTATGTTGTAGCTGGTATTAAGGATATTTTCGGTGCTCCAGTGGGTGATACCATCACTTGGACTGACAATCCTGCAGAAGAACAATTGACCGGCTTTCAACGCGTTCAACCTCGGGTATTTGCCGGATTATATCCTGTCAGTTCCGACGATTATGAAGCTTTACGCGAATCACTTAATAAATTAAATCTTAATGACGCTGCTTTGCAATTTGAACCTGAAACATCGCAAGCTTTGGGCTTTGGTTTTCGTTGTGGTTTTCTTGGAATGCTTCACATGGAAATTGTGCAAGAACGCCTAGAAAGAGAGTATAACGTTGATTTAATTACTACGGCACCTACTGTTATTTATGAAGTGATCACTCAAACTGATCAAATTTTAATGGTGGATAATCCAGCTAAATTACCTGAAGGTGGTACTGTTAAAGAAATTAGGGAGCCTATTATTAGGGCTAACATTCTGGTGCCACAAGCCTATCTTGGTGGGGTCATTACCTTATGTATCGAAAAACGTGGTGTACAAAAAGATATGCAGTATGTTGGTAGGCAAGTTTCACTTCATTACGAACTACCACTTAGCGAGGTAGTGCTAGATTTTTTTGATCGATTAAAGTCTGTAAGTAGAGGCTTTGCATCTTTTGATTATGAGTTTTTACGATTTCAGCAAGCTGATTTGGTTAAATTGGATGTATTGATTAATGCTGAAAAAGTCGATGCCTTATCAATTATTGTGCATCGTGATTTAAGTAACAATCGTGGTCGTGATTTGGTAGAAAAAATGAAAGATCTTATTCCTCGGCAAATGTATGAAGTTGCTATACAAGCAGCCATTGGCTCAAAGGTCATCGCCAGATCCACAGTTAAAGCCATGCGAAAAAACGTAATCGCCAAATGTTATGGTGGAGATATTAGTCGTAAGAAAAAATTATTGGAAAAACAAAAGGCCGGTAAAAAACGCATGAAGCAAGTCGGTAACATTGAAATACCTCAAGAGGCATTTCTTGCCGTTTTACAACTAAATAAAGAATAATATCTTCTCTTTAATCACTTTAAATTAGGCCGTCTATAAATGATTGCTCTCTATACCACACTCTAAAATATTTAAATTATGGACTTTGATTTTTCTTTTTATCTTTTTGCGGCCTCTGTGATTACGGGGGTAATTTGGGGAAGTTATTTATTGATTCTTAAGTCAAAAGGACTGACTTTTGACGAGAAAAATGAGCCCATTTTGGTCGAATACGCACGTTCTTTCTTTCCAATAGTATTAATTGTGCTGCTACTTCGCTCATTTATAGCAGAGCCTTTTCGAATCCCCTCCGGATCAATGATGCCTACTTTACTGGTAGGTGATTTTATTTTGGTCAATAAGTTTACCTACGGAATACGGCTGCCTGTAATCAATAAAAAAATAATTGAACTTAGTAAGCCAAACCGAGGTGACATTGTTGTTTTTCGTTACCCTAAAGACCCTACGGTTGATTATATCAAACGTATTGTTGGCCTACCTGGGGACAAAGTTGTTTACAGTAACAAAAAACTTACTATTAATGATCTCCCTGTTCAACAAACTTCATTGGGCAGCTACCAAGGCTTGGGGCAAGGAGAAGAAATGTCCGGAGCTGAAGATTTGTTGGAAAACTTAACCGGTGTCGAACATCGTATTCTAATCAGAAATGGTACGCCTACAGTTGAATTTGTATATGTAGTACCGGAAGGCAATTACTTTGCCATGGGTGATAACCGAGACAACAGTAATGATAGTCGTTACTGGGGCCCTGTTCCTGAAGCAAACTTAGTTGGTAAAGCTTTTTTTATCTGGATGAGCTGGGATTGGCAAAATAAAGGCGTAGGTTTTGATCGAATTGGTACCGTACTAAAATAATGTAAAGTAGACCCTATCTATCAGATCCATACTGCTACATCAATAAACTCTCTTTTTTATAATTGGTAATTAATAGCCTGGAGACTTACGTGATCGCATCTTCAAAACATCAACAGGGCTTAACCTTTATTTCCCTTGTTTTTATTCTTGGTCTGATTGCATTTTTTGTTTTATTAGGCCTTAAAATAGGCCCCATTTACCTTAATCATAGTAAAGTAGTCAGTACCTTGTCGGAACTGAAAAGAACCCCAGACATTGAATACCAAAGTGAGCCCGAGATTAGAAACAGTCTGAGCAAACGTTTTAATATTAATTATGTTAACGATGTTACCCAAGAAAACATAACCATTACCCGCCACGAGAATTATCTGAAAATAGTTATTGAATACGAAGTTGTTAAAAATATTGCTGGTAATCTAAGTGTCTTAATCACATTTAATGACGTAATGGAGGTCAACAAACAGTGATAAAAAAACACACCGCATTATCTAAAAAACTAGGTATAAGCTTCAATAATCCACAAATTTTTACAATGGCGTTAACCCATCGTAGTGCGAACTCCAAAAATAATGAACGATTAGAGTTTTTAGGAGATTCAATTCTCGGCTTTGTTGTTGCGCAAAAATTATACGACCTTTTTCCGAGCGCCAGTGAAGGCGTTTTAAGCCGACTAAGAGCTAGCTTGGTTAATCAAAGTTCATTAGCAGAATTGGCCAGACAACATCAATTGGGTGACTATTTATTACTGGGCTCAGGAGAGTTAAAAAGTGGTGGATTTCGCCGAGACTCTATTCTATCAGATGCTCTGGAAGCGATAATGGGTGCTTTATTTAAAGATCAAGGTATAAATGCTTGCCAAACATGGATAGAACTTTTGTTTGCAGAAAAACTGAATGACCTATCTTTGGATAACTGGCAAAAAGACCCAAAAACTCAACTGCAGGAATTAATGCAGTCAAAAAAACAGGTATTACCCGAATACACCTTGATAACTATGTCAGGGCTTGCACATGAGCAAATGTTCCAAGTTAAGTGTAGTATCCCCTTACTTACGGACACCTGTGTTGGCACGGGCATTTCCAGAAAAAAAGCTGAACAGTCAGCCGCAGAGCTTATGCTCGAATTATTAAATAAGGATAGTATATGAATTGTGGTTTCGTAGCGCTCATTGGGCGCCCCAATGTCGGCAAATCTACGCTGATGAATCATTTATTGAAACAAAAAATCAGCATCACTTCACGCAAGCCGCAAACAACCAGACATCGAATTCTGGGTATTAATACCACTGAAGCAGGTCAAGCTATCTATATGGATACGCCAGGCATGCACAACAATGAAAAAAGGGCTTTAAATCGATACCTAAACAGGACAGCCGAAACGACATTACTTGGAGTAGATGTTATTGTCTGGTTAATTGATGGTTTATCTTGGCATGAATATGATGAAGTTATTTTCAAAAAACTCGAGCAAGCCGGCTTACC
>CAJAHC010000582.1 GCA_903939355.1 uncultured Methylococcaceae bacterium
AATCCCTGTCAAGCCACCATCCAAACTTTTAATTTGCGCAGCGAAAGGTAAAATTAAAGAAAGATCGGAAAAATCAGAGGCTCCATCAACTATTTGAATGTTATTTAACTTAAAAAAAGGCTTATCTTTATCTGCTTGTTTTTTAGTATCGTGTTTTTCTTGAATCGATTTTGCTGACTCAGTTTTGTCTCCAATAACAATATCATTAAAATTAACGGTCTTGTCTTTTCTGATAGTGACTCTGGCATAAGGTCTATTAATAAGCAACGTAGTGGCTGTATAGCTATTTGCTAACCTATCAATAGCCAAATCAGTTAAAGTCAATTTATCCCACTTTACAAAATCTTTGTTGCGTTTTTGATCCCGTGTTAATAAATTATCAATGCTAATATTGCCCTTAAACTGAACATCCGGCTTATCCTGCTCCAGCTTGGTGACAGACAAGTCGCCATCAATATTTAAAGCCCCATCAATAACATCCAAGCGTACCCATTTGTCGTAGTACGGCTGGTAATTCTCCAAATCAATATTTTCAATTTTAATATTTAGGCGAGTCGAAAAAGGCTCGATAACGGTATCGCCACTCAACTTCATTGAACCCTTGTTAATCCCGACGAGAAGATCAACGGGTAACTTAGCTCCGCTACTGTTGCTATAATCATTAAGCTTAAAATTAATGGGATTAAAAGAGACTGTAACGGGCTTTTTAACTGTTTTATCTTGAAAATCCAAACCAAAATTATTGACAGCAATACTTTTTATTGTGACAGCCCACGGTGCTTTTTTGACATCTTGATTATTTTTGACCGTTACTGCATTCGAATTAGCAACTGTATTACTATCAGAAAACATTGCTTGATAATTTATATTACCATCAGAATTTAACCAAGCCTCTAATTTACCGTTATTAGCTGTTACAGAATCTATCCCTATGGTTTGTTTTTTAAGGTCTAAAAGAATACCGGTGGATTTAACTACGGGTATTTTTACGAGTGCTTCTTTCTCGTTTTTTTCTGAAAACTGGAGTTCATTGACCAAAAAAGAATCAATCCCTAAGATCTGCTTTTTAAGATCAAATTGAATGCCCTTTAATGCAACAACAGGTATTTTTAGCAGTGCTTTCTTCTGTTTTTTTTCCAATAACTGTAAGTCATGGACTTCAACTGAAGCTTTACTTATTTGTAGTTCCAAATCATTTTCAATATAACTCAGTTTGTAATCAGCATCGAGTAACTCAGAACCATCCAATTCAAAAGGCATTGATTCTAATGAAGCCAATGATACCAACGTCATTAGCTTTGCCTTAATAAAGCTTATATGCCCTTCCGAAGACAAAGGATTTAACTTTAAATTACCTTGCCAAGCTAATTCTCCACCCGATTTCAGTGTCAATGATAAACCCACAATAGCTTGTTTATCTGTATAGGTTGTCAGATTTTGAATAGTAATATTGATTGGATTCAGCTCTTCTCTTACTGGCACATTAGAGCTGGCATCCTCCCAATCTAACTTTCCTTCTGATAAGACTATTTTTGTAAAAAGTACCGGAAATATTTGATGATCTGCTGAGCTTTTATTTTCCGCCGACGGCTTTAGTAACCCCTGAAAATTGAATGTACCATTTTTTTGTCTAGCAATACGAACGAGTGGCTTTTTTAGGATAACTTCATCAACAATCAGGGCCGCCTGCTTTATTGATTGGGCTAGCCCAATTTTGATATAAAAATTATCAAATGCAATGAATGGCTGGCCATTAGACTCTTGAATCTGAACTCCCTGCATGCTGAGAGTTAGCTTAAATGGTTGAAATTGAATATTTGAAATTAAAGCTTTTCGTCCGGTTTGTTGCTGGATAATGTCGGGTAGCTTGCTCTTTAATATCATAGGCAGGATGAAAGTACCCACTAGACTGTAAAGTAGTAAAAAACTACTTACTAAAATAAAAGCCCATTTGATGATGGATAAAATGCGTCGAGTTAGCATATGACTCCTGTTATTTACCTACATAAC
>CAJAHC010000583.1 GCA_903939355.1 uncultured Methylococcaceae bacterium
AGGTCGCATTAAAAGAAGGATTTATGACTCTGAATTTCCCAAAAGGAAGTTTGCATCTCAAGAGTTGCAGCTATAGTAACTATAAAAACTAAAAGAGGGAATGTGGCAAATCGTCACGCGGCAGATTGTCGCAGTTCCTATTACACTATCAAAAACTCTTGGCCTCAAGTCCGCCAATAGCTGCAAGATAACCCCTTTAAAACTCAAAGATGCTCGCCGGCTATATCCTTTTCAATAAAAGCCATTATTTGCAACTCATCACTAAAATTTCCATAAGCCAACATCAACTTTACGTAAGCAGCTTCAATAGACATATTCCAGATCATTTCAGCACCCTGCTCTATCAATGCTAAAGTCGTTTGATATGCATTAACTGAGTTAATCGACGGTGCCAAATAAACCTTGATTTTTTGTTCTCCGCAGCGCTTTATAAATTCAGCCAAGGAATAATTTTCACCCCATTGAGTTGAGGCACAGGCGGTACCTGAATGATATAAGTCATGTAAAACAGCATCTATATCTTCAAGATTAAAATTGGCATAATTTAATCCCGGATAAGGTTTTATCATTAAAATACGTCCAGAAAAATCAGCTTTCAAGCCATGTTGTACTGTTGTTTCACTAGCTTCTAAAATAGCTCTATTATCGCCAAGAACGCGGTGTTTTTGATAGCCTAGCATGTCAAAAATCTGATTTTCATAGCGCATGGCACTTTTGTCCTGAATACTAAAAAAATCACCACTTAACTGTAATGAGCAAGTCAATCGAGAAGCTTTATGCACTTGTAGTGTTTGCTGTTGATTTCGATAAGGCACAAAAACGCCTGCCTGAATATTTTGTAATATAAATTCAACAGCACACATGAAATTAACAAGTCCATTTGCTCTTGGATCACTCAGAGGGTAATCACTGGCGACCAAGAGCACAGGTATCTTGATGGCATTAAAATAAAAACTTAAGGCCGCAGCAGTGTAAGCAAGAGTATCAGTGCCATGTGTAATAATAATGCCGTCATAACGTTCAGGTTGCATTGCTTCAATGGCATTAATCAGTGTTTGCCAAACGCAGGGTCCAAGATTCTCACTTAACATCTGTAATGGCTGAATAGTGCTAAAACTCACCTGTTGAGAATTTTGGCAATGCTGTTGAAACAGCTCAAGCAATTGGTAAGATGCTGAACTAGCTGTATTAATGGTGCCCTCAGTCGCAATTGAGCCAATAGTGCCGCCAGTAAATACAACCAAAATATTTTTCATAGTATGATGATGAAATTAATTAATCGTTAGAGAATATCAAAGCACACAGCTCAAGAAAATGAAAATTTCACTTATCGTCGCGATGGCGAGTAATCGGACTATTGGTCTGGATAATAAAATGCCTTGGCATTTATCAGCCGATCTTAAAAAGTTTAAGAAAATCACAATGGGATCGCCCATTTTAATGGGTAGAAAAACCTATGAGTCCATTGGCAAACCCTTACCTGGCCGCACTAATATCATTATTAGCCGAAACTGCGATTATCAGCAACAGGGTTGTTTAGTATTTAATGATCTTGCAACCGCTTTAAAAAAAGCCTGCGAAAACTCGGAAGAAATTTTTATTATTGGTGGCTCTGATCTCTATAAAGCAATACTTCCGATGACTGATGTGATTTATCTTACACTCATCAATAAAGTATTTCAGGGCGATACATTTTTCCCCGAAATTGATCTGAATGAATGGTCTGAAGTGGCTCGGGAAGATATTATAAATGACCCTAATACCGACTTTAGTTACAGTTTCTTAAAGCTTGAAAAAACAATGCCAAATATACGCTAGCAAAAACTAACAAGAATACACTGAAAACAGTTAAAATAGCCGGATTTAACAATCCTTTTGTGAAGGCAACAGCTTGGTAGCTAGCATGCAAATTAAATATAACACTGATGACTTGCGAATTTGTGGGATTGCAGAAGTCATTCCGCCTGCTCAAGTTCACGATGAAATGCCCATCACAGAAAAAGCAGCGCAAACCACGATTCAGGCAAGAACTGAAATTCATAATATATTGACAGGTCAGGATGACAGGCTACTGGTTGTAGTCGGTCCTTGTTCCATTCATGATCCCAAAGCGGCATTAGAGTATGCCGGCTTTTTGAAAGCCATTAAAGATGAGCTAAAAAATGATCTTGTCGTTGTCATGCGAGTTTATTTTGAAAAGCCCCGAACAACAGTTGGCTGGAAAGGTTTAATTAATGACCCAGATCTAGACTCCAGTTTTAATATCAATAAAGGCTTACGTGTTGCCAGACAGTTATTGCTAGATGTAAATATACTAGGTATGCCTGCAGCGACCGAATATCTGGATTTAATTACGCCACAATACGTTTCTGACTTGATTGCCTGGGGGTGCCATTGGCGCGAGAACTACCGAAAGCCAAGGGCATAGAGAATTAGCCTCTGGCGTATCGTGTCCAATCGGCTTTAAAAATTCAACTGACGGTACCATCAAAATTGCCATTGACGCAATCAGAGCTGCCATGAGTCCACATCATTTTTTATCACTGACTAAAGCGGGACGATCTGCAATCTTCTCAACAACAGGTAATGAAGATGTGCATATCATTTTAAGAGGCGGCAATGGCCGACCCAACTATGATGCAGTGAGTGTCGAACAAGTTGCTGAAGGTCTTATCAAAGCCAATTTAAAACCCAACATCATGATTGACTTTAGTCATGCTAACAGCTTAAAACAATGCCAACGACAACTGATTGTCGGTCAAGATGTTTGTGGACAAATAGCTAATGGTGACCATAGGGTTATGGGTGTGATGATAGAAAGTCATCTCAAATCAGGTAATCAAGACGTAATTGATGGACAACCGTTAACTTACGGACAAAGTATTACTGACGGCTGCCTGTCTTGGGAAGATACAATTCCATTACTACACAGCTTGGCTGCAGCTGTTCAAAAACGCAGGCAAGGTTAAACTTATGATAATTTATGTTAACGGTGAACAGCGTAAATATGTCGAAGGAGCCACTGTTGCCAACGTAGTTAACGACATGAACTTGACCGGAAAAAAAATAGCCATCGAACTAAATAAGGAAATCTTACCTTTTCAGCAATATACAACTCAACGATTAAACGCTGAAGACCATTTGGAAATTGTTCATGCTATTGGAGGTGGTCAACATGATTCTTTTTTACTTGCAGGTGTAACCTATCATTCACGTCTTCTGGTTGGTACCGGTAAATACAAGAATATGGAGGAAACTCGCTTAGCTATTGAAGCCAGTGGCGCCCAAATTGTGACTGTCGCAATTCGACGCACTAATATTGGTCAAAACCCTGGCGAACCTAATTTATTAGATGTTATTTCCCCTGATAAATACACTATTTTGCCTAACACAGCAGGTTGTTATACTGCTGAAGAAGCCGTCAGAACTTGTCGCTTGGGTAGAGAATTACTTGGCGGCCATAAGTTGGTTAAGCTTGAAGTATTAGCAGATCAAAAAACACTATTTCCTGATGTCTCGGAAACCTATATCGCCGCTGAGTTATTAGTTAAAGAGGGCTTTGATGTCATGGTTTATACCAATGACGACCCCATTGCTGCGAAAAGACTGGAAGATATCGGCTGTATTGCTGTTATGCCTTTAGCTGCACCTATCGGCTCAGGCTTAGGGATCAGAAATCCTTATAATATTTTAACCATTATCGAAAATGCCAATGTGCCAATTTTAGTGGATGCAGGCGTTGGTACTGCTTCAGATGCAGCCATTGCCATGGAGTTAGGTTGTGCTGGCGTTCTTATGAACACAGCTATTGCCGAAGCTAAAAATCCGATACTCATGGCTTCGGCAATGCGTAAAGGTATTGAAGCTGGCCGAGAAGCCTATTTAGCCGGACGAATGCCCAGAAAACGCTTTGCTTCAGCATCATCGCCGATAGATGGTTTGTTTTTTTGAACAACATGAGCGCGCCTGAACAATCCATTCCGCAAAGGATCCGTAGCTTTATTCGTAGGCAAGGCCGCCTTACACCTGGCCAACAACTGGCTTTGGACAATCATTGGAATACGTTTTGCCTTGACCCCAAAGTTGATTATGATTTTACCCAAGTATTCGGACGAGAGGCGCCTCTGTTTGTTGAAATTGGCTTTGGAAATGGTGACAGCTTGGCCAAGATGGCATCTGCTAATCCTGACAAAGATTATATTGGCATTGAGGTTCATACGCCGGGTGTCGGACACTTACTGATGTTGTTAAATGAGCAAGGCCTTAGTAACGTCAGAATTTATTGCCATGATGCCATCGAAATTTTGGAACAAAAAATTGCCGACAATAGTTTAACTGGAATACATCTATTCTTCCCAGACCCTTGGCATAAAAAGAAACACCATAAAAGACGTATCGTAAGGCCCAGCTTTGTTGAATTATTGATCAAAAAATTAAAATCGGGCGGTTATTTTCATGCGGCAACCGACTGGGAAAATTATGCCCAAACTATGTTGGAAGTTTTATCGGAAAGTTCAAGCTTAAGCAATATCAGTGCCGCTAACGATTATTGTCAACGACCTGAATACAGGCCATTGACCAAGTTTGAACAACGCGGATTACGTTTAGGCCACGGAGTTTGGGATTTGATCTTTGAAAAAAAGTAGCACTTCTTTCTCTCGCTCGCTGTAAATAATTTCCAGATTACGAAAGAAAATTTTCATCAATAGTTCTACTGTCAAAATTATCGGGGAGCCAGCCTCGTTCGACACATTCTCGAAAACACCACTGGGGCGTCGTTTCAGTTTTGTAGCTCCAAAAAAACCAACCCGCATATTTTTCAAAAGTCATCAATTGCGTTGCAGCGTAAGCGCGGTAAGCCAGTGATTTTTGAAAACCATCCATAGTTTGCAGCTTATCTTCAATAGAATTTTCAACCCAAAGCGAAACGAATTTTAAATGTAGCCCTAAACTCCATTCTCCTAGGTAAACAGGGTGTCCCAGATTGGCATTCACGTCATCAGCTTCCTGCTTCCAATCAACAACGTTAAGACGAAGATGTCCGTAAATATCCAAATCAATGTCAGACTGGACAAAACACTGATAACGATGGATATCCATTGCCACGTTGCTAAACTCCGGTTCTTTTAAAAAGCCCACATACTCATGAAATGAGCGAAAACCATCATGAAAAATAATGGCAACATCCTCTGCTCGGCAATACTTTCGAATTCTATGATAACCCTCTGTAATATATTTTTTCAAAAGATTAGTGTCGATATCCCAACGTGGTTCATTCAACACTTCAATGCCATGCAAGGCAAAGCGATCATGGTAACGCTCAGCAAGTCGCTCTAAAGTAAGCAATGAATAATTTATATACTCTTCGTTTGTGTGCCATTCGCAAACATTCAGGATACCCCCATTATCAAAGCCATTCTGACACCCTGGTGCTGCATGTAAATCCAATACAATCGATAAACCATATTGCTCTGCCCAAATAAAAGCATTATCGA
>CAJAHC010000584.1 GCA_903939355.1 uncultured Methylococcaceae bacterium
AGTATGCGGATAGATGAAATAGCCAATGCACAAGAGCAATTGGCATTATGGCGTTTGATTAGTGATACGATTTGGCAAGTATTTGACCTGCAACAGGCTAAGCCATCATCAACAAGGCCTGTAATAAAACAAAGCGAAAAAAATCGTGCAGTGGCACTACCCACACAAATACCTGTTTCAAAAGTTTCTAAAAGCAAACGTCCTGCTTCTAAAGCTCGAAGGCCAGCTGCTGTTTCTACTCCACCCACGCCCACATTAGCCAAGCCTATCCTGCCCATATCCTTAAACAAGCCTACACCCAAGCCCAGCAGTCTAATACCGATTAAGCCAATAAGCCCAATAACAAGCATCGGTCCAAGTAAAAAAGCAATGCCTAACATTACTAAAAACCTACCTAGCGCAGCAAAATATGCTCTAAATGCAGTAAATAGGGATACTAAAATAAACTAGCAATAAATGACTGGCAGGGGTAGTTATCGATGAATGGGGTTACACTGATAAAAAAATCATCCGCGTAAAAAATTAGCAGCAAGTACTTACAGATTCATGGTCTTGATTTTGCACCTATATACTGTCAATTTATACAAGACAGAAATACCTGATCCACTAAATTGTTTCTAAAAATGAAACTATGTATGCAATTTTGTAGATATTGTATGCTAAGAAAAAACGAGTATATTCATAGTCAAGCAATCTTAGTTAAACAACTAAGTTAAATTTTTGTTATCTCCTCGTGTTATACCTAAAAGCGGCTTTTCCTCATTTAAATTCTGCTTAACTCTTAACTCTCTTTGCTGCAAAGCATGGGGAGTTTTTTTTTGCTTACTGATTAACAACTGCGATTTATTTTCACTTAAGTTGCCGATAATTATTAAGTTAAGTGTCTATTAAATAGAGGCTATAATTAAGGGTGTGACAAAATGTCGCATTTTTTGTAGACAATCTTATTCTATTAATTTATTATTCTCCCGCCTTAAGTAATACATCTTTGTTTAAGTAAAAACTGGAGTGTTTATAGTCAGGTACTGAGGAGCTGTGTAAATTAAATGCTGAACAATAATAATAAATACAGCATCAATAATAATAAGCAACAAAATTAAAACTGCGCTTTCGTTAGGCAGCCGTCTTTTTACAAAATACTAACAAGATGGAGCCCACGTAATGTGGGCTTTTTTATGTCTGCTCGAAATGGATAGATTAAGTTTACTTATGAGTCCAGTGTCGTTTTAAACGACACTTCATGCAAACACAAAACGACAATTGTCTGAATCATCCATCGCAATTTGGATGCGATGGTCGGAGTGGATTTTAGGGTAGGTGGTGTGCTGATAACTGGTGTGCTACAGATTATTTGGGTGGGCTGGATGTTAGATAATTCGTCCACTAATCCATAAATATTACAGTGAGTTGTTTGCGTAAGCCACGAGTAGCTCAGCTGTATCTAGCCTGTGCTCACCGTGAACTTTTAATGCGATGGTCGCGCGTTCGAATCGCGCACGACCCACCATCAAATAGCTTCATAATCAAGTCCTTACGAATTATCGAAGGGCTTTTTTTATGTCTGAAATTTCTTCACGTTGCACTCACGTTGCAAATGAAAATAAATCACCACAACAATTGGCAACAACTCAGGCATAAAAAAACCGCATATTTAGCGGTTAATTTTTCGCTCATCAAAAAAGTTGTTACCCAGTCCTGATTTTTCTAATTCAACGTATTAAAAATCGATTTAAAAAAAAAACTAGCCCATGGGCTGGCTCTCCTTGGTTAAAAATTCTGACTATTAGTCCTATCCTTCCATAAAAATATTGTTTAACAATATTAGGCTTGCATTAATCATGCATCTGACCCACTATCAACTTTCAAAATCCAAAAATAAATGAATCTTTCTATATGGCTTGCCCTTGTCAGGTGGGTTAATGCCCGGCCATACAAACAGTTATCCCCAATTTTTGTGAATAAGTTGAGGGGGTAGGAAAATTTGATAAATAAAGAGGGGTTGTCAACTTACTTTATTAGTGTATATTTTCCCTTGTCGATTTTTGGCCGCCGTTTAAGCATAGAAGAAATGTTTGTGAATACTTTTGATCAAACAATATAGATGATTTGTTAAAAATAAATGAACTTAACCTGCTTGTTAAGCGGGAGTGTTATACCTTTTGTTAAGGTTAGTAGAGATAGTTATTTTGAGTATAAAGCCACTAACAGTATTGCATTTTTACAAAACCTCGTTTCCAGATACCGTTGGTGGTATTGAACAGGTTATTAACCAAATTGCCAGAGGCTGCGTTAAATTAGGTATTCAGGTCGATGTGCTGTCACTGACAGTTAATAAAGACCGCAGAACTATTGAGATTGATGGTTATTTGGCGCATCGTGCGCGGCTAGATTTTCAGATTGCTTCAACAGGCTTTTCTATTTTTGCCTTCTGGCGTTTTTATCAATTGGCAAAGCAAGCCGATATTATTCATTACCACTACCCATGGCCGTTTATGGATATCGTGCATTTTGCAATGCGAGTTTGTAAACCGACAGTCGTCACTTATCACTCTGATATTATTCGTCAAAAGTATTTAAATATGCTTTATAGGCCGTTAATGTTGAAGTTTCTAAGCAGCATGAGTCTTATAGTTGCTACGTCTCCCAATTATGTTACGACCAGCAGAGTACTAGCTAAGTATAAAGATAGCGTTAAGGTTATTCCAATAGGCCTAGATAAAACCACCTATCCAGAAGTGGATGCTGAACGAATAGAATTCTGGAGAGAAAAACTAGGATCTAAGTTTTTTTTATTTGTAGGACTGCTTCGTTATTATAAAGGCCTACATATTCTACTTGAAGCCGCCCAAGGTACTGATTACCCTATTGTAATAGTAGGGGCAGGGCCGATTGAATCAGAATTAAAAGCACAAGCCGCACACTTAGGCTTGAGTAACATTCACTTTCTAGGTTATCAGTCTGATGAGAATAAAGTTGCATTGTTAACTTTAAGTTATGCGGTGGTCTTTCCCTCGCATTTACGCTCTGAGGCTTTTGGTGTTTCTTTGCTTGAAGGCGCGATGTACGGTAAACCATTAATTTCTAGTGAGATTGGTACCGGTACTACGTATATCAATATTGCCGATGAAACGGGCTTGGTTGTCCCTCCGAGTGATCCTATAGCGCTAAGGCAAGCGATGACCTATTTGTGGGAGCATCCTGAG
>CAJAHC010000585.1 GCA_903939355.1 uncultured Methylococcaceae bacterium
AAAAATGTCAGTATTATTTCAGAAAATTTTGATTGTCAGCCGTGCCAAGAAAATCCTAAATTGGGTGTTTTTCACGAAAATGGATCCCAGTGTTTCTGTCCATACTCTATCCGCTGCATGAATGAACTTTCCATTAATAAGGTTTTAAATCATGTTAGCGAAAAACTTAAAAGGGATATTAGGCTATGAGACATCATAAGATCTTATCGAATTACAAAGCATAGTAAATATACCGATACCATCAAGTTACTCAGAAATTTAAACTATCACCAGTTATTTGAGTCAATAAAGGGGAGTTGTGAATAAACAATGGTATGTAATACTTGATGAAATAGGAGCATCGACTCTATCCAGAAATCATCTCTTTCCCATGTAAGTTATCTATTAAATAGTATCTCAAATGTCAAAAGTCATTTATCTAATTACATCCCATACTCTGCCCACTCAAGTTATACGTTTAATTCACACTTTAAGACGACTAAGTCCCGATTCAATTATTGCAATCCATCATGATCAATCAAAATCTACTCTTCTGGAAGATGATGTAACGGATGTCAAGAATGTTTATTTGATACCTAATCCTCTTAATGTGGAATGGGGTGACATCTCTCAAGTTGAATGTTTTTTGCATTCTATTAGATGGTTAACAGCCAATATTTCTTTTGATTGGTTAGTTCTAATATCCGGTCAAGATTATCCAATCGCAAGCTTAAATCAATTTGAAACACAGCTATCAACTTCGCCTTTTGATGGTTACTTCAGGTACTTTCCAGTGCTGGGTGGAGGTGGAGACGCCTGGCCTGAAAATACAGGAAAAAAAAGATACTTTTTCAAATATATAACATTTCCTCATTTTAGTTACTATTACCGTATACCAATCTTAATTCAAAATACTATTATAAAGACTTTAACTTTGATCAATAAATCGGGAATATTGAACATCATCATTGCCGCGAAAAAAAGTAAAAATAAAATAGGTATAAAGCATATCAATGCGCCCTTCAATGATCAGTTAATTTGCTATGGAGGCCCAGACTGGTTTAATCTCAATAAAAAATGTATAGCTAAAATATTATCAGCTGAAACAGAAAATAATTCGTTACTAGACTATTACAAAACAACACATATACCCAGCGAATCATTTATACACACTCTATTAATCAACGATAGTAAATTAAAGATATCAAATAATTCGATGCGATTCGTTAACTGGACTGAAAGATATGATAGTAGCCCTTCAATAATTTGTAGCAGTGATTATGAGAGAATAATTAGATCAAAAATGCCTTTTGCACGAAAATTCGACATGACCATTGATAACAATGTCTTAGATAAGATTGACCGGCACTTAGGTATAACAAATTAACGTTAATATTTTATCTTTAGCCTTTTTCTGAGTTAATTCCCAGTCTGAGTCAACCAAATAAAGCGATGTCCTTGCACAATAAATTCCTGTTTTTTAGCATGCAAAAAAGGGGCTGATTGAGAATTAACGCTAGTAGGCGGCATCCAATTAAAATAATGAACTCTCTGGGAAGTCAAATCGCTTGGATCTTGGGCTGTAGTTCGACCAAGAAAGACTCCTCGCCCGGAATAGTAACTAAGAATGTGCGCCGAGTTCGGCGGTAATGGAGACACAATGATATCATCCGGTTCGGAATGTCGTTTAATCTCAAGGGCGACAGCTTTTAGAAAATCACTTTGCTCTAACTGATCAACCGGTAACAGTTTAATTTGCAGAGAATACAAATTTAATAACCTGGGAACTGCTCCAGACAAAATCAGAGCCAACATAAAGACCAGTGTAACTTTTGGAATAAATTGAGCTGGGCTATGCCAGACAAATAACTTCCGTATTGCTATTGCCGCTAAAATTGCCATCGGAGCAGTGAAGTAATAAGTATGCCATAGATGAATATACACACTACGATAGAAGATAACGCAATAGCTCAAGGCTACAAAGACAAGAGTCCAAACCAAGGTGCGCGAGGCATCCCGTTCGTTGCGTTCGAACCACGCACCAAACAATGCCATTAAAACTATTGGATAAGCATAAAGACTATCTATTTTTACCAGGGTTTGTTTGATAAATTGCATTGGCGTAAAGATTATGTTTGCCTCTGTGTATCTCAATGCCAGCGGACTAGCGGGGAGTCGCTATTTTTGCGAAAGATTTTTCCGGGCTTCCTGCTCGAAAAATCAGCAAAAAACTACGCGACCGCCAATGCCTTCGGCTGCCCCGATCCGTCCTCGTCACCTCGTTTCGACCCAACAAGGGGTCGAAACATAGGTTCCAAATGACTTGACGCCGTTTCGTAAAGCCTGCATTTTCACTACGCTACGCTTCGTGAAAACACATGCCCTACGGCTATCGCGGACTAAAAAT
>CAJAHC010000586.1 GCA_903939355.1 uncultured Methylococcaceae bacterium
ACGATCTCATAGATGAAATTGATAAACAACTTAAACATTTACAAAAACAAGCTGAAAAAGCCGAAAAATATACCGGGCTAAAACAACAAGAACGTCAATTCAAATTGGAATTGTTAGCCATGCGCTGGTATAGCTATCATCAAGCAGCAACATTATTAGAAGTAAAACTACAAACTATAGCTACCGAGCATAATCGTTTATTTGTAGATTTACGCGACATAAACAACGACATTGAAACAAAAAGATCTGATCATAAAGTCCAGCAACAACAATTCAACAATGCACAAAGTGAGTTCTACTCGATCGTTGCTGAAGTAAGTGGTCTTGAACAAGCCATTAAACATCATGAATCTAGTCATGAAGAAACTTTGCTTGAAATAAATCGTACCCGACTCCAAGCTGATCAATCATTAAGCCAACTTGAAACTGATCTGCAGTCTTTAGATGAAATTAAACAAGCGCTTTTAGAAGCTGAAGAAAACTATCTTTTTGCCCATGAAAAACAGGAAGAAATAATCCAACTCCAACAAGAGACTTTGTTGCAAAAAACTTCCTGGCAAGAACAATGGGAAACTTATAGAACAACGAGCTCAAAATACAATGAGCAAATAGAAGTTCATAAGGTTACATTACTACAACTAGAAAACCAAAATCGTCAATTACAGATTCGTAGTGCTAAACTTGAAAGCGAAAAAGAAGAGCTGTCATCCAGTCAACTACAAAGTGACATTGAAACCCTTGATGCAGATATCGAGATCATTGGCTTTCAACGTGGCGATTACCAAGCACAACTAGAACAGTTACATCATAAAATTAGTGACCAACGCCAACAGGTAAAGCTACTGCATGATTACCTGCATACTCGCCGATCTGAAAGTCACAGCATAAAGGGCAAGATAACGTCACTAGAGTTACTACAGCAACACGCCATGGGCAAAGACAATAAGAATTTAAGCACTTGGCTAGAAACTATGAACTTAGGGGATAATCAGCGTTTAGCCGAACTTCTTGACGTCGACTCTGGATGGGAAAATGCCGTTGAAACAGTTCTCGGAAGTTATTTGGAAGCTATTTGTCTCACCGATGCTGAATCCGTTATTTCAAGTTTGAGTCATTTGACTAATGAATCACTTACCCTATTTGAAACAACGTCCAACTCAGATCACATCACTAACAATTCACAAGCAGCACCCTCTGTTTTACTGGACAAAATTAGCACCCAATTGATTTTAAGTACTTTATTAACGGGTATTTATTGTGCTGATAATCATGCCGCTGCCAGAATTTTATCAACTACCATAAAACCCTATGAATCAGTCATTACCCCTGATGGCACTTGGTTTGGTTCAAATTGGATAAAAGTTACCCATGCCAAAGATAGTAAAGTGGGGGTTTTGCAGCGTGAAAAAGAATTACGCCTATTAAAATTACGACTAGATGAATTACAATTTGAAATAGGTTCGTTCGAAGATCAATTAACTGCCACAGAAACAGAACTTAAAGACTCAGAAATATTACGCGAATCTATTCAGCAACTACATAATAAACTGGGGTCTGAGTTATCCTTAAAAAATGCCGAATTTAGTGCATACTCAGCCCGATGGGAACATCAACAGCATCGACTTAAGCAAATATTTAGTGAGCATGAAGAAATTACACTTGAAACAAGTAAGAATGTCGAAAATATTGCTGAGTCTAAAATATCACAAGAAGAAGCTGAAGCTATTTTAGAAGAACAGGAACAAAACAGACACCATTTGGAAGCTTCAAATCAGCTTTTACAATCGCAGTATGCTAATACTGAGAGTGCCGTAAATGAAGCAAGAAATCATGTTTTTAACACAAAGACTCGAATTGAATCATTGCGAATTTCTGACCTATCAACGACTAAACAGATTGAACGATTACAAAGCCAACATCAACAATCGATCGAATGGATAGTCAATCTTGAGCAAAAAATAGCACAAACATTAACACCTTTAGATGAAGAAAAACTGCTGTTAGCAGAACATATAATGACTAAAGATAAGTTGGAAAGTAGATTAAAACAACAACGCCTCTTGCAACAAACTATCGAATCTGAGATAACACAACTTTCAGAAGCTCACACGCGTGCACAACGTGCATTGGAAACTCAAAAAGAAGCTCTGGATACTATTCGTTTTGAGTTACAAGAAAATAAAGTTCGCCAAGAAACAATCAATGAACAATTAAAAGAAATAGATGCGAATGCTGAACATATATTAGAAAACCTACCTTCAGAAGCTGAAGAATCAAAATGGAAACAAACAGTTGACGATCTATGTAACCAAATTGAGCGACTAGGCACTATCAACCTGACTGCCATAGAAGAGTATAAGTCGCAATCTGAACGCTTGAATTTTCTTAATGAGCAACATGCCGACCTAATAGAAGCTTTAGAATTGTTAGATAAAGCTATTAATAAAATTGACCAAGAAAGTAAGCTACGTTTTAAAGAAACATTCGATAAAATAAACACAGGATTACAAGAAAAATTTCCAAAACTATTTGGTGGCGGTCAAGCCTACTTGCAATTAACTGAACATGACTTGCTGGAGTCTGGTGTAAATATTATTGCCCAACCACCTGGCAAACGTAATAGCTCGATTCATTTGTTATCGGGTGGAGAAAAAGCATTAACAGCTGTAGCGTTAGTGTTTTCAATTTTTGAACTTAACCCTGCTCCTTTTTGCCTGTTAGATGAGGTCGATGCGCCTCTTGATGATGCAAATGTTGGGAGGTTTTCAAAAATGGTAGAAGAGATGTCGGCATCTGTGCAATTTTTGTATATTTCCCATAACAAAGTCACTATGGAAATTGCAAAACAATTAGCAGGTGTTACGATGAAAGAACCGGGTGTATCCCGGATGGTCGCAGTTGATATAGAAGAAGCAGTGAGTCTGGCGGAAATATAATGGATAAAGAACTATTAAGAATTGTAATTATCGCAACCGGTTTATTGATTGTAATGATCATGTTAGCATGGAGTTATCTAAACAATAAAAAATCAAAAGAGTACTTAGATTCAGAGGATGACAACTTCGATGGCTCCTTTAATAACCATCAGTTTATTGATGATTATCAGGATATGTCAAGCGAGCTAATATCAACAAGTGATAACTATTATTTCGATGAGAACACATCTTCAGATGAAGATGATGACTATATAGAACCCATACCTCGAGTTACAGCACCCGCTATTATTCAATTTAGCCTTCTCTCTAACGACGAAGAAGGCTTTAATGGTATCGACTTAGCTAATGCCTTTGCAATAGTTGGTCTTGAATATGGTAGTTTGAAAATCTATGAGCGACTTGATGCTAATCGCCTTGTCGACTACGGCGTTACCTCAATGGTTGAGCCCGGAACATTTCCTGCAAATGACCTAGAGACATTTTATACACCTGGATTAGTATTTTTTATGCAACCCAGTGCGTTAGAAGATGCACAAACTATTTTTGATGACTTTATAGATACCATTAATTTATTGGCTATAGAATTAGACGGTTATGCACTTGATCATCTCAAACAACCGTTCTCTGATGAAACACTCCAAGCCTTACGAAATAGATTATAATCGTTTGAGGAAT
>CAJAHC010000587.1 GCA_903939355.1 uncultured Methylococcaceae bacterium
GATCATTGAATTTCCTAATTCATTACCAGAAATGTAACTATTTATTTTGTATTTCACAAAATTAGATATGCATATCTAAAATGATCATTAAATGATTCAAGTAATAACAGCTAGACTCTGTTCAAGGTTTTAAAAATGTTTAACCTTAACTGATGAGGCATGTTAATGACGTCTGAAGTACCTAAGAAAAGCCTAGCAGATAGCACAATAGATACAGTCAACCAAATCTCCAAAATTATCCAAAGTATTCGCTTTGGGTCGGTTGAAATTGTTATCCATGACGGCAAGATTGTCCAAGTAGCGCGTAAAGAAAAGCTCCGCTTCGATACAAAAAATAACTAAGTTTACTCTACCGAAATAAAGGCGAGAAAAAATTTTAAAAAACAGTCTAACCGGACCGCCGGACAATACTGCTCAAATAGGATAAGAGTATGAAAAATTTTAGACGCACTGCCCTTGCCAGTGTGATTAATTTAACATTATTAGGTATGTCTGATGTCTACGCAGCTGATTCAGACGCTTTGGAAAAACGAATTCACGAATTGGAAAGTCGTTTATCTAAAATGGATCAATTAGAAAAGCGTTTAGAGAAATTGGATAGGCTTGAAGCGTTAGCGGTCAAATCGGAAGCGACTTATGCTGCGCCAGCAGTGGCAACTATCTCACCTGATGTTGCGAAACTAAAAACCAAAGTAAATGTTTTAGAGCGTAAGTTAGAAGTTCAAGAGGAAGTCAATACAGTCGCCTTTAAGAAACTACCTATTTTTGATGGCGGTGAGAATGGCTTTAAGATTACGTCATCCAATAAAGAGCATCAATTACGTATTGGTAGTTCCATACAAACAGATTATCGTAACTTTTTAGGTGACAATCCACCCGCTTGGATTCCTGGTTCACCTGGATGGTACGGTGGTGTCGGTCCGGACTCTATTTTTCTAAGACAAGCACGTATTATTTTAGAAGGCTATGTGTTTAATGATATTTATTTTAAACTCATGCCAGATTTTGCCCAGAACAGTAATAGCAGTAACCTGATACCGGATGCCTTTGTAGATTTTGCTTATCAGCCCAAGGCTAGTTTATTGGTGGGTAAATATAAACCCTCTATTGGTTTAGAACGTTTACAAGGCGATGCTAATACGGTCTTTCTAGAGCGCGCTTTCCCAACCAATTTGGCGCCTAATCGGGATATGGGGCTGCAACTTCACGGTTCCTTTGCAAAGCCCGGCTATATAGCAGAGAAATCCCCTGGTGCGATAGATTCTAAAAATTTCTTTACGTATCAGGTCGGTATTACTAACGGTACCGGCGACAGTGGTAATATTGCGTTGAATGGCGCGCTCCCCAATTCAGCAAGTTCATTTGCAAATAATAAAGAATTTGATGGACGTATTTTTGCACAACCTTTCCAGCATTCGGGTTATGACTGGCTAGAAGGTTTTGGAGTAGGTGTGTCAGGATCATTCTCTAACCCTGATCATTTAGCACTTGTTGCACAAAGAACCCCTTTGGGGCAATCACAATTTATTGATTACACACAAGTAAACGGTCAAACAAAAGGAACTCTTACTTCCAATGGTAACGCCAACCGCATTTATCCTCAGGCCTACTGGTATAAAGGCCCATTTGGCTTGATGGGTGAATACGTAGCATCAACGCAAACTTTAAATGCCACTAGTAATAGTAGAGGTAATAATAATCTTACGCAGACCAATACGGCATCTCATGTTCAATTTTCTTACGTTGTTACCGGTGAGGATAATCAATTTGAAGGTGTTAAACCCATTAGAAATTTTGACCCGGGAAAAGGTACTTGGGGTGCTTTACAATTAGCAGCACGCTGGAGTCAATTAACTTTAGATAACGATTCGTTTAAGTTATTAGATCCCACTAAGAGCGCAAGTGAAGCAACAGAGTTTACCGTTGGTGCTAATTGGTTTCTTAATAAATATTCGTTAATAAGATTTGATTATGAAAATGTTTGGTTCACTGGCGGGGCGGGAACACCAGGAGCTACAACAAATGGTGTTACTTCCTACAACATTGCAAATCGTCCTAGCGAGCAAGTACTTTCAACTCGTTTTCAGTTAGCATTTTAAAAGTTTTTTACTCAGGAGTTATCAATCATGAATAACATTTTTACTATATTTGTTGCGGCCGTATTAGCTGTTTCAGCCGCTAGCAATGTTCAGGCGGAAGATGTTCAGATACTTAATGTGTCTAATGATCCAACGCGAGAGCTTTTTAAGGAAATCAATCCTGTTTTTGCGAAATACTGGAAAGCCAAAACAGGCGATACAGTGGAGATCAATCAGTCTCATGCAGGGAGTGGCAAACAGGCACGTGCTGTAATAGAAGGCTTGGAAGCAGATGTAGTTACTCTGGCGCTGGCTTATGACGTCGATCAACTGTATCAAAAGCGTAAGTTGATACCGGAAAATTGGCAGACTCTATTGCCAAACAACAGCAGTCCTTATCTTTCCACCATGGTATTTTTGGTGCGTAAAGGTAATCCTTTAGGCGTCAAGGATTGGGATGATATTGTTAAGTCTGGCGTCAGTATTGTGACACCGAATCCCAAAACATCTGGGGGTGCTCGTTGGAACTTTTTAGCAGCATGGTGTTATGCACTTAAACATAACAATAACGATGAAGCCGCTGCTAAGGTTTTCGTGAACAAATTATACAAAAATGCTGCTGTTTTGGACACAGGTGCGCGGGGTTCAACAACCAGTTTTGTCGAGCGTGAAATCGGTGACGTACTGATTACTTGGGAAAATGAAGCCTATTTAGTATTACGTGAGTTTGGTGCAGACAAATTTGAAATTGTGACACCTTCATTGAGCATTTTGGCAGAGCCGCCAGTTGCAGTAGTTGAGGATTATACCCGTAAGCACGGCACTACAGAAGTGGCGACGGAATACCTAACCTTTTTATACAGTAAAGAAGCTCAGGAAATAATAGGTAAAAACTTTTATCGACCTGTCGATAAAGACATTGCTGCAAAATATGCCAAACAATTTAAGCCGTTAGAATTGATTACGATTGCCCAGTTCGGTGGATGGGAAGCAGCGCAGAAAAAGTTTTTTGCTGATGAAGGTGTCTTTGATGAGATTTATGGCCCAGGAAAGTAATTCACCGTTATAAATAAAATTGAGCAGAGTGGATAAAGCTATTATCCACTCTTAACGAGAGCCTAACTTATGACTGAAGTCGTAAGGTATAAAAAGAAATAACGTTGGAGTTAAGTAATGTCACAAAGCAGTGTTATGCCCGGTTTTCGTCCGACCATTGGCTTCACTTTGATTTATTTGGGTTTGGTGGTTTTGATTCCACTTAGCACCTTGGTATTTAAAAGTTTTGCGCTAACATGGGATGATTATGTTCATATCATAACCAACAAACGGGTACTCTCTTCTTTTCGTGTGAGCTTTGGTTCTGCACTGATGGCTGCTTCAATTGCCAGCGTATTTGGTTTTATTACGGCTTGGGTATTGGTTAGGTATAGTTTTTTTGGTAAAAATATTTTTCATGCCTTAATTGATTTACCGTTTGCTTTACCGACAGCGGTTGCCGGTATTGTCTTGGCCACTATTTTTCAACCTAGCGGATTGTTGGGTAAATTATTATTGGATACTTTTGGCATTCAGGTTGCCTTTAAACCACTGGGTATCGTCGTTGCCCTCATTTTTATCAGTATTCCTTTTGTAGTGCGAACTGTTGAACCGGTATTGTTGGAGTTTGAGGCATCCATGGAAGAAGCCGGCGCTAGTCTTGGTGCTACCCGTCTACAAGTCTTTACCAAAATTATATTCCCCAATATTTTTCCAGCGTTACTAACCGGCTTTGCCTTGGCTTTTGCCCGAGGCGTTGGAGAATATGGATCTGTGATTTTTATTGCCGGCAATATTCCGTACTTGTCAGAAATCGTACCACTATTGATCGTTACAAAGCTTGAACAGTTTGATATTGAGGGCGCGACGGCTATAGCGTTAACCATGTTGGTCATTTCGTTTTTATTACTGTTGTTGATTAACTTACTGCAATATTGGGTGCGTAAGCGCTCGGGTCAATTATAAGGAGTCTGAATCTATGACAGTTACTACTATTAAGCCAATACACAAAGATAAATTAGTGGCTCAGCAACAGGCTTTGCAAGATCCCAATTGGGTTAGGTGGGGGCTTATATTTATAGCATTAAGTTTTATTACTTTGTTTATTTGCGGTCCTTTATTTTTGGTTATATTTCAGGCGTTATCGAAAGGCTTTGCCGCGTACTGGGCCGCTTTATCAGAGCCGGATACGCTCTCAGCTATTAAATTGACTTTATTCGTTGCCCTAGTGACCGTGCCTTTAAATACTGTTTTTGGTGTTACAGCTGCCTGGGCAATTACCCGTTTTGATTTTAAGGGTAAAAGTTTATTAACAACCTTAATTGACTTACCATTTTCAGTTTCCCCCGTTATTTCCGGATTAATTTTTGTTTTGTTATTCGGTGCTCAGGGTTGGTTTGGTGAATGGTTAATGGCGCATGATATAAAAATTATTTTTGCTGCCCCGGGTATTATTTTGGCAACTTTATTTATTACTTTTCCTTTTGTCGCAAGACAATTAATACCACTCATGCAGGAAATGGGTAATCAGGAAGAAGAGGCCGCACTCTCTTTAGGCGCAAGCGGCTGGAAAACATTTTTTGCAATTACCCTACCTAATATCAAGTGGGCATTGCTGTATGGCGTATTGCTCTGTAACGCCAGAGCGATGGGGGAGTTTGGGGCAGTTTCCGTAGTGTCTGGACATATTAGAGGCATGACTAACACCCTGCCATTACATGTAGAAGTCAGTTATAACGACTATGACGTAGTCGGTGCTTTTGCCAGCGCCTCTATTCTGGCAGC
>CAJAHC010000588.1 GCA_903939355.1 uncultured Methylococcaceae bacterium
ACACATTTACTTGATATGTTGTCATCAATTGCACCAAATCAATCTGATAAATGTACTTATGCTGTTTTGACGCCTGGTATTTATAATTCAGCATATTTTGAGCATGCTTATTTAGCGCAACAAATTGGTGCGCAACTTGTTGAGGGTAACGACTTAATTGTTAATGATGATAATTGCGTGTACATGCGTACTATAAATGGTCTGGAAAAAATTGACGTTATATATAGGCGTATCGATGATGATTTTCTTGACCCAGAAGTTTTTCGTTCTGATTCGACGCTAGGCGTTAGAGGCTTAATGCGTGCTTGGAAAGCAGGTAACGTTGCTTTGGCGAATGCTCCAGGTGCTGGAGTGGCAGACGACAAGGTTGTCTATGCTTATGTGCCAGAAATGATTCGTTTTTTTCTGAATGAAGAGCCGATACTTCCTAATGTACCGACTTACTTATGCAGTAATACTGATGATCTGGCTTATGTAATGGATCATCTTGCAGAACTTGTTGTAAAGCCAGCTAATGAATCTGGTGGTTACGGTATGTTAGTCGGACCTAATTCAACTGTAAAAGAAGTAGAAGAGTTCAGACGGATTATCCAGAAAGATCCAAGAAACTATATTGCCCAACCTACCTTGTCAATTTCTACCGCACCAACTTTGTGCAAAGGGAAATTGGAACCACGCCATATTGATTTACGTCCTTTCATTTTACAAGTTGAAAATACGTTTGTAACAGCTGGTGGCCTAACCCGAGTAGCTTTAAAGAAAGGCTCTTTGGTGGTCAATTCATCCCAAGGTGGAGGAAGCAAAGATACGTGGATTATTAATATGGAGGGTAGTTAATGTTATCTCGTTCAGCAGAACGTCTTTATTGGCTAGCTCGTTATTTGGAGCGCACTGAAAATATAGCCAGATTAGTTAATGTACACATGAATTTGTTAATGGATTTACCCAAAGGAGTGGAAATGGGTTGGCGACAATTAATTATGATAAACGCTTCCCAGGAGGAGTTCTCCCAAAGATACACTATTGCAAATGAACGTAATATAACGCGTTTTTTATTGACAGATATGACCTATTCGGGCTCATTGATTTGTTCACTAAGCGCTGCTAGAGAAAATATAAGAACTTCCAGAGAATTATTGCCGGATGAGGCTTGGGAACAAGTGAACGAAATGTATTTGTTCGCGAAAAATAATTTAGATACTGTTGCTAATCGAAGGCAACGGGTTTTGTTTCTTAAAGAAATCCTTAGAAGTTGCCAGCGTTTTACCGGATTGTTATCAGGTTATATGAGTCATAATCATCCCTATCGATTTATTCGCTTGGGGAGAAATATCGAACGTGCAGATATGACCAGCCGAATTCTCGATTTAGCTTCTTTATTGCTTTCAGAGTCACGAAGTGAAGAGGTCCGTCAATATGAAGCAATATTATGGATGAATATTTTAAAGGCTCTTAATGCGTTGCTGATGTATCGCCAACAAACTCATAATAAAATTAACAGCGATGATGTGCTCAATTTTTTATTAAAGGATGATAATTTGCCTAGCTCTGTAGGCAGTTGTATTTCTGTCTTATCAGACTGTATTAATAAGCTTCCTAATAATGACGAT
>CAJAHC010000589.1 GCA_903939355.1 uncultured Methylococcaceae bacterium
CTGCGTATTTTTGTTGGGCCGGGCTATCGCATTTATTACACCATCCGTAATAACGAAATTGTTATTTTGTTGTGTGGTGGCGATAAATCGACGCAACAAAACGATATTAAACAAGCCAAAGAATTGGCTAAAAACTTGTGAGGCTTCATGATGAAAACTGAAACAAAACCCTATAACCCTTTCGATCACTTGTTGACTCAAGCAGATATGGGCGACTACTTGACGCAAGCATTTTTGGATGATGACCCTGCTGTTTTTGTTACTGCGCTGGGTCATGTCGCCAAAGCCAAAGGTATTGCCCAGCTTGCTACTGATACCGGGCTTAACCGTGAGAGCCTTTACAAAGCCTTGTCCGGTAAAACGCAACCTAAATGGGATACCGTCCAGCGCATCATCAAGGCTTTGAATATTAATTTGCATATTGCTGCTTAACACCAGTTCACGCTCGATTTAGGCACAGTCATATTGCGTTTTTGTTGAAACTTACCTTCACGCATAATTAATGTGTCTTTATGCTTCATAGCTTTAGCTTGTATCCCAAATGTTTTTTCTATCATCTCTGTAAACTCGTGCATTTTCAGTCAGGAAGCGGCTTTCATAATGACGTAATCGTTGTAGTCGCATTTACGTCCATAATCTTCAACGGTTTCTTGATTGACTAAAGTAACAACTCGAACGGTTTTTCCCTCTTTTACCTTTAACCGATTTGCTAAGTCATAAGCGGCTTTCTGGCCGGTAAAACTTTCATCCGCATCGGCATAAATCCAAACGACTTTTACGCTCTCAGGAATAACGATATTGACCATTGCTTGTGCTGATCCTGCTGCCCAACAATGAATACCTTGATCCTGTCTTACTGATAACGCTGTCTCTATGCCTTCTGTAATAGCCAGCACTTCTTCAGCCTCAAACAATCTAACAGCGCTCCCTACCATTGGACGCATAACGGGTAATATCTTTCGAGCTATCTTTACGGGTGCTTTCTCACCGTCTTTAGTCAGGTAAGTAATATGAAGGGTTGATACCTCACCCACTGACGCTCTAAATACCGATACCATTGCCGGATAAGTACCCGTTTTAACGCCATCCTCCCAATAATCTAATTTAGGATGTTCGTAGCAATCAGCATCGGGTAAAACTGATATCCCTCGTTTTGCAAGGTACAAAAAAGTAGCTGTATCAGGCGTGATATGTTTTAACCCTGCATGAATCTTGCGTATTCTTGCCTCTGCTTGTTGTGTATCGGCAGGCTTTACAATTTGTAGTGGTGTCGTCATAACAGTTGGCCTGATTAAGTTAGTTGTTTCTTTAAATGACAATCCTGTGTGTTCAATAGCCATGTCAATCGGTTGCTTGTGTCCACATTGTGAGCAGTAATAAAACTCTTTGGCTCTATCCCATCTGGCTCTGTCCTTACCGCCACAAAATAAGCAGGGCTGATGCTTGCCATTAAATAGCCTTGCATCGATGCCCAAATTGGTTAAAACACCACTCCAGCGACCAGCACACTCTTGCTTGATATCAACTCTCATGCCGCTGCCTTCTTCTTCTGCATAGCTTTGGCATAAGCAATTTTTTTCATTTTTACCTGATTGATTACTGCTCTGCTAACTGGCGCATTGGGAGTATTTTCAAAGTTCCATGTTGGAGCGCGTCCAATTATGTCGATAAATGAATAGTA
>CAJAHC010000590.1 GCA_903939355.1 uncultured Methylococcaceae bacterium
GCTACCTGTATTAGACGTCAATAACCCTGAGTAGGTGGTCGAGCTCACTACTGTCGCTTCAATAGATCCAACCTGTGCCTCTAGAATCCAATCACCTCCTAATAAACTTGAACCCGTTATATCATTGGAAGCTGCCACATCTGCTCCGGTTGCTTTAGCCAGGGCATCAATGAACTGCAGCCCCGTTTCACCTTGGGCCACATTGCAGCCATACAGTAGAATATCGCCCGTGTCTTTTAAGTGGCTGCCAATATTGGAAAGCTGGTCTTGGTATTGTTTAAGGGTGTTGTTGCTGAGAACAGCATTGCCAAGGTAAAGACGGCCTTGTGAGCCATGCGAGAGAATTTGAATAGAATCGAGGTTGCTATAGCCCGCCAAGCATTGTTCTATTTGCTCAATGCCGTCTTTTTGAGCATCTAGGACAAAGTAAGTGCTATTATCCGTCAAGCCCGCAATGAGGGTTTGATAGTCTGGGACCGCTGCATCTATAAAGACTATGTTAGTGATAGTGGTTAACTGGTCAGACATTTATATTTTATTTCCTTATCAACAGTATGTTTTTAATATACTCTCTTTTACTATCTTAAAAGCCACTATTATGTGTAATTAATGCAATTTCTTTTTGTACATCAGAATTTCCCTGGACAATTTCGTCATATTGCTAAAGCGTTAGCACAGGATGATACGCATCAGGTTATTGCTATTGGCCATTTTCCTGACTTTCAGGGCGCTTCTGCGCTGGATCCTAGAATACAACTCTTTGGTTATAAAACACCCAAAGCCAGCCACGCTGAATCGCATCATTACTTACGTGACTTTGAAGGCCATATACGCCGTGGACAAGAAGTGGTGAGACTTGCTCAGGATCTAAAAAACAAAGGCTTTTATCCGGAGATAATCGTCGCTCATCCAGGCTGGGGTGAGGCATTGTTTTTACATGATATATTTCCTAAGGCACGGTTGATCTTATATTGTGAATATTATTATCACAGCACCGGTGGTGATGTGGGGTTTGACCCAGAGTTTCCTGCCAGTTTGGATGATCATGCGCGGGTTCGTATTAAAAACAGTACGCAATTGTTGGGTATTTCAACGTGTGATGCCGGTATTTCGCCTACCCTGTGGCAAAAAAGCCGTTACCCTATTGAATATCAGCCCAAACTAACTGTTATTCATGAGGGCATTGATACGGACTTACTGCGCCCTGATCCAACAGCAACGATTACGCTAAATGGTCATACCTTCACCCAAGGTGATGAAGTGGTTACTTTTGTCTCGCGCAATCTAGAGCCGTATCGTGGTTTCCATACCTTTTTAAGAGCCTTACCGACTTTACTAGCGAAAAGACCCCATTCACACATCATTCTGGTCGGTGGCGATGATGTCAGTTATGGCAGACGTTTACCTGAAGGCCAGTCTTATCGCGACAAATACTGCTCAGAACTATCAGAACAGGTGGATTGGACGCGGGTGCATTTTGTTGGAAAGTTGCCCTATGGCGATTATATTAAGGTATTACAGATTTCCGCTTGCCATGTCTATTTAACCTATCCGTTTGTTCTATCCTGGTCGATGCTGGAAGCCATGTCGTTAGGTTGTTTGCTGGTGGCATCAAATACAGCGCCGGTGACTGAAGTGATTGAACATGAACAGAATGGCTTACTGGTGGACTTTTTTGATACTGAGCAACTGGTTGAACGTATTGCGGGTGTATTGGAAAATCCTGTCGATTATGAAGCCATCAAGCATTGCGCACGCCAAACCATTATTGAGCGCTTTGATCTTAACAGCATTTGCTTGCCAGCTATGGTGGCTTATTTAACCACACCTGCCCAGCAATAGTTTCTCCATTTTCAATGGAACCATTTTTCATTCCCCAATTTATCAATACGACTACAGTAGACTCCTCTATCAATTAATGACTGTTTACTTTGTGTTATCCAATAAAAACACATCCTGTATTTTTTAGCCTGTTAATAACACTATTCTCCATGTTAAACCACCCTCTCAAATCAATTAATTTCGATCATATTTCAATCTAACTAATTGATTTATTGTGATATAATTAACCTAACCACCCTTCTAGGAGATGCGTTATGTCACTATCTGCTGCACAAATGTCTGCCAATCAAGCCAATGCCCAAAAATCGACCGGACCCCTCTCTATTGAAGGTAAACAAAAAGTAGCCAGTAATGCGCTTAAACATGGCTTATTTTCTAAAAACTTACTGTTAACAGATGAAGATCCCCATGCCTATCATCAACTTTTAGGACAATTATCCCTTGAATTAAGCCCTATTGGCCGCCTTGAACACACCCTGATAGAACGAATTGCTGTCTCCCTCTGGCGGCAACAACGCTTAATACGGGCCGAAACAGCCACGATTGAATTGGAATACAAACCCATACACATTGTCACTGGCATTAATCAAGAACTTAATCTTAGCTTTAGTGATAATGCCGTGACGGAAGATGATTTAGCTGAATTTGATCAAGATCATTACCAATGGTGCCAGGCTGTTGTAGCGGAATTTCACAGCATGGACAGCCCAGATTCAACCACTATCGCCTGGTTAGTAAAGTCGGCACCCTTAATGTATCAACAACTTTTAACAGATGCTGAAGAAGAAGGACAATCGCCGGAGCAATACCTACAGGAATTTAACAACCCCAATGATTTTTTTATCAGCTTGGTGCGTTATTGCCAAGATCAAATCAAAAAAGCCGATAAAAAACCACTGATCTTCGAAATTGCTGAGTTAGTCAAAAGCAAACGCAGTATTCTCAAAGAGAAACTACGGGAGTCTTTAGCTAAATATCAAGTCATGTTAGACAATGAGCTTTATAAAGCCATGAAAGCACTGAGAGAAACTCAGGATTGGCGCTATAAGACCTTGACCATTGTTCCAGTTGATAATGGCTTTGATTTGGAAAATCAGAGTACCTCGCTAAATGCGGCGGCCAGATAATCGCCTATATCAATAGGTTGAATAAGCTATGGATAGCATTGGCAAGAACAGAACACATCATCGTTCACATGGCCGGCCAGTAGACTTAAGAAGTAAGCTACGAGACACTATTGAACAGGCCGTGCCGGATATCTTGGAAATGCATATTCAGCTAGCGATTGAAGAAGATTTACTGGGAAAACTTTGCGTTACTATTGCATCGACTAAACTCTTACACATACGGCGAGCAAGAAATGAATAAAGCCGCCGCTAATTTGGGTAGTATAGAGCTGGCCTTGGTTGAAACCTGCCGTCAATTGGCAGTAAGTGTGGAATCCGTTAAGACCTTAGGCGCTGCCCAGAGGAAGATTGTTACGGCGAATTTGCTGATGCGGTTTTAATAGCGGAGTATACCGAAATTTTCATGTCTGGCATGTGACTATCGGCAACATCCAGATATTGTGGTCAGAATAGTACTTGTCCTATGTCCAATTTGCGAGGATGAGCGGCGCTTCGATCCGCTCGTAATGGCGACTGTTGTTGGTTACCAGCACTGCCCCAGCGGACAATGAGTGCGCAGCAATCATCATATCTAACTCGCCGACCGGTTGCCCGGTACTAACAAGTTGGTGACGGATCCCCGCGTACCAGTCTGCGCACTCCCAGTCCCACGGTAGGACGCGGACCAGCTTAAAAAACTGCCGTACTGCTAAGTGCAGCCTATGTTCAGCAGGTAACCGTTTCAGACCGTATTGCAACTCAGCTCGGGTCATCACTGAGATGCAGACCTTAGACGGCACCAGCTCTGCCAATTTAGCCTCGACCGTAGGTGATTTTCCCTTGATAAGGTAGCTCGCTGTGTCGGTATCCAGCATATGCAACATCACAAACGCTCTGCCATGTTACTTGAGACAAGTTCATCATCAAAGATGCCAGGCGTTTGTCTCATCACATTCAATGGGCGCTCAGCCATGAAGTCGGCTGGAACATCAACGGTGTGCAACAATTCGAAAAACGCATTCCAAGCCTTAGCTCCAGGGCGGTTTGACAGCATAACATCGCCCGTTACATCATCTCGGGTGATATAAATCTCATCCCCCTCAAAACGGAATTCCGCCGGAAGACGCACAGCTTGACTGGCCCCGTTTTTAAAAAGCTTTGCAATACGCGTTTCTATCATTATGATGCTCCTAGCGCAGTTAAATGTATATTTACAAGTATATACTTCATATTTTGGCAATACAAAGAAAAATTCCGTGCTTTAGTTGAGTTACTTTTCTCAGTATTTCAATCCACACCAAACATGACATTCATAAAGAAGTCGGTATATTCAAAGTTGTTTAAAAAACATCCAACCCATTATCTCAAAACTGATTTTTAAGGCCTAAAAATGAACGAAATTATATTCTTAGTTGAAAACTCTCCTGAAGGGGGCTTTACTGCAAGCGCACTAGGCCATTCTATTTTTACCGATGCCGAAACCACTGACGAACTTCATACCAATGTCCGTGACGCAATTGCCTGCCATTTTGACCCAACAGAAAAACCCGGCATTATTCGTTTGCAATTTGTTCGTGAAGAAGTCATTCACGCATGAAACTATAGCGTGATTTTACCGATTTACAGTTAGTAAAAAATTTAGAAGTATTAGGTTTTTATCGAGTATCAAGGCAAACAGGCACCTTATCTGCCATTCTGAACGATATTGCCCAACATTTTAATTTAACCCGTGAGGAATTATTAAGCCGCCTCCTTTAGAAAACGAATTCAAGCTTATTTTTAACCACTCTCTAATAACTCATCAATGTTCCCCCATGCGCTGGTATCTAACCTTTAAGATACCGATAACATGTCGCGCATCTTATTCACATTTCTGACGATCAACATTTAATAACTAATGTTAGTGGTATAGTTAGATCAAGTGCATCATCAGGCACTTAACTTTCTTTAACTACGCTTGGGGATATTATGGCTCGTCAATACTCTCACACCCAATTTTTCCGACAAACTCCTAATGGCTTGCTTGCCCGTTACTTCCAACAACACCATCAGGTTATAAAAGAACTCGCCTTTGATAAACTGAAAGAATTTGATATTGCACCAATTTTTGAGGCTTTTAAAACTCTGCCTGAAGAAAAACAAGCTGCCCTTGAGGCAGAGCTTCAAGATATTGATAGTATGGCCTGCCAAGGCGGCATCA
>CAJAHC010000591.1 GCA_903939355.1 uncultured Methylococcaceae bacterium
ACTGCGGCTCTAATAACACTTAGAAAAAGTGAACTAATGTTAACAACAATTTTTTGTTTTTCTGATTGGAGGGCAGAAGAGTTTTTTCTATCTTCAAAATATTGCGAGACGTATTCAACAATAGAATCTCTTTCTAATTCTCTACCAATTTGTATCCCTAAATAAAACAGTTTCTCAGCATCTAAGCTCGACTTAAACAGTTCAGCCAATTCTTTTTCTAACTCACTTAACTTACTCATATTTTTATCAGCATATCTTTTTAGTACAAAGTATTACGTCAAGTCATACCCTAACACACTAATAGCAAGGTGTTTACTGAAATGAAATACAATGACAATGGATATTTTTCTTCCAAAATTATTGAAATCTGCTTGTGAAAAACATTACAGGTTGTTCCATAGCCATATTGTCCATAATATCAGTGCTGTTCAATTGTATCGAATTTCACTTAATAAAAAAGAATTAGTATTTTTGTTAAAAAGCTTGCTGGCATGTCAAACGGCTTTGAAAACTTTTCACAAAAAAGCCTCGGTTAAGAGGCTTGATTGGAAATATACTGTAACTAAAAACACGACAAGGTGAAATATCATTTCAAATTACCATTATAAAGTTGAAAAATTGTACTATTTATGCTATAAAAATTTCTATTATTTATCGCCTAAGTAAACAGGGTATTTATGAAAAGGTATCACTTTTTAAAAAAAATAATGTTTGTAGCAGTTCTGGCATTTTACTGTACCTCAACTATTGTTTATTCTGTAGAAGTAGGACCAAAGAGGTCAAGAGGAGATTTGGCGAACAAAGGATTAGCTGTTAGCGATAATTCCTCTACGAAAGCTTACGATCCAAATTTAATAGCAAAATCGAATGGCGCACCTGCTATTTATAATGAGCTTAAGCATAATGATACTGTTAGGATTATTTTGCGTTACAAGATGAAGTCAGGCTTACCGAAACTAAATACCCAAAACAGTGATCTTAAGCAACATAAGCAGAAAAAAGTGTTAATTGAGGAAAAAATGCTGCTTAAAAATTTTGGTACAAACGAGCCCAAAAAACTACGCGGAGCGAACCGTCATTTGCGTCGCTTTGAAATTAGTCCAATGATGGCAATGACAGTTGATAAAAATGAATTAGAAGCATTAGCCGCTGATCCAGAAATAACTGCTATTTATGCTGACTCGCTTAACTATACCAATCTTGAAGATACTGTGTCTCTAATTGGTATGGAACCAGATGGTGCTTATGCCATGGGAGCAGACGGAACAGGGCAAGCGGTGGCTATTCTCGATACTGGGGTACAAAGTAATCATCCATTTTTAAGTGGAAAAGTTGTAGGTGAGGCTTGCTTTTCGAATTCATATAGTGGGGATACATCGTTATGCCCAAATGGGTCTTCTAGTCAAACAGGCACGGGCGCAGCAGAGGCAACGACATCGGCGTGTATAAATGGCTTAGATAGCCTGTGTACGCATGGTACTCACGTTGCCGGTATAGCGAGGCAAAAAAATCACTGATGGTATTCCTCCAAATGGTGTTGCTAAAGAGTCAAAAATTATAGCTATTCAAGTATTTACCCGCTTTTCTGATAATAGTATAGGTGCTTATGATTCTGATATTCTTGCCGGCCTGGAATGGCTTTATCTAAATATTAATAGCTTTCAAGGCGTTAAAGTTGCTGCTGCAAATATGAGTTTAGGTGGAGGACTATATTATTCCGCTTGCGAAGATAATGTACTTAAATCCATCATTGATGATTTAAAAGCTGCTGGTGTAGCTACGATAATTGCCTCTGGCAACGATGCTGTAACCGGCGCTGTTTCTTCGCCAGGGTGTATTTCGACTGCAATTACAGTGGGTGCTACTACCAAGTCTGATGCTATTGCGTGGTACTCTAATGAGCATAAAACAATGGTAGACTTATTAGCTCCAGGCAGCTCAATTAATTCGTCCATTCCACCAAGTACTTATGCCTATTATTCAGGCACTTCTATGGCAACACCACATGTTACCGGTGCTTTTGCCGCTATTCGTTCACACCTGCCAAATGCAACAGTAGATGATATTGAAAGCGCTCTCAAAGTAAGTGGAATACTTATACCTTCTTGGTATGGAACATTTACCACCCCACTCATTCAAGTTAATGGTGCCCTCATCTCACTAGGTGTCAATGGAAAGACTGATCAAACCATCTCATTTGGATCCGCACCCAGTGTAAGCGTGAATGAAACAGGGACAGTTTCAGCCACAGCGACATCGGGATTGCTCGTAACCTATACAAGTGCGACGGCTTCAGTTTGTACCGTTAGTGGAACTACAGTGACAGGCGTAAGCGCTGGAAGTTGTACAATTTTAGCCGATCAACCCGGCGATAGTAGTTACAATGCAGCACCTCAAACGACACAAACATTTACTGTTACTAAAACTGATCAAACCATCAACTTTGGAACGGCACCCAGTGTAAGTGTCAATGGAACAGGAACAGGGACAGGGACAGTATCAGCGACAGCGACATCAGGACTCGCTATAAACTATACAAGTGCGACTTCTTCAGTTTGTACCGTTAGTGGCACTACAGTAACAGGCATCAGCGCTGGAAGTTGTGAAATTTTAGCCAATCAAACCGGCAATGGTATTTACAATGCAGCACCTCAAGCAACAGATACATTTGATGTTAATAAGAAACAAAAACCAGTAGTGTTTTCTATAAGCTCACGCAGTGTGAAGGTTGGCGGTTCTGTTGCTCTCAAAGCGTCTGGAGGCAGTGGTAAGGGAGTTATTAGATATACGATATCTCAAACCACTGGCTCAGCAGTTTGCAATATTTCAGCGAATAAGGTAATTGCGACAGGTGGTTCTGGTACTTGTACTTTAATAACTAATAAAGCTGGTGATGCTACCTATAATTCAGCAACATCTGCACCTAAAATTTTGACCGTTAATAAAGCTAATCAAGCAAAGCTAACGCTGATAGCCACGCCAAATGTAATCAAAGCTGTTCAAACTTCAATTCTATCCACGTCCGGTGGGTCAGGTAGTGGAGGTGTTAGTTTTGTAAGCAGTTCAATTGGTAAATCGATATGTACTGTAATCGGAAATCAACTTTCATATACAGGGGGTAAGGGGAGTTGTGCTGTAAAAGCTCGTAAAGAAACTGATCAAGCATATAACGCCGCAGTATCGGCTGTGGTTAGTGTAAAGACTAAGTAATTCTAAAAAGAAAATATATGGAAGATTTAGCGCATTGGCTTCTTGTAAGCGCTCTCACTAAACATTGAAACTATATAAAGTAATTTCTTCTATTGTTATGCGTTTAGAGGTGCATCTAGTTTCTTAAGTAAGCTTGCTCAATAAAAATAATTCCTTTGTGAAGACCGAGCAATTTGAAGATCTGTTTTTATGTAAATACGTTAGAAAACTTAATTTTTACCCCGCAATTTCCCTTAAACATGTATAGTTTTCTGTTTAATATACTTAGGTATATCTTCTGTATTGGGGGGGAATAATTGATAGTTCACGCATATAACTAAATAAATTTAAATTATAATTTATAGCGAAATAATAGGTGAATAGCCGATGCAAAAGTTCTATTGACAGAAGGAGTAGTATGGCTATAATGGAGGGCTTGTTCGGTGATTTGTTTAGTCGCTGAGG
>CAJAHC010000592.1 GCA_903939355.1 uncultured Methylococcaceae bacterium
AATGAAATGCTCAATGATATCGTTAAAGCAATATCCCCTAATTTTATGCGTATTCGTGCTGAATTTAATGTTCGCGGAGGCCTCTACACAACGATTGTTGTAGAACATAGAAACAAAGACTGGCAGGCACAGGAATTAGTTAACCTGCCTTAATTGACTTCTTGCCAAGAAAACACCCAATTCTATAGGTCGAGTTAGAAACAGACTAACCTGACTTAAAACTCAACAACTTTCTTATGACGACTCAAGAAGCATTAACCAAGTTACAATATATTTTACCTCATCACGCTTTATCCAAAATGATGAGCAAACTGACTCATTGTGAGAATAAAATCTGGAAAAACCTTTTTATAAAACAGATCATAAAGCATTATGGGGTCAATATGAATGAAGCCCTTGAGCAGGATATTAATACCTTCAAAAGTTTTAATCATTTTTTTACCCGTGAGCTGAACTCTAATGTCAGGCCATTAACAACCTCACCTAATGCCATTGCCTGTCCTGCTGACGGCACTGTCAGTCAGGCTGGTAAAATTAATGATGGAGACATATTTCAGGCTAAAGGTAAAAACTTTACGGTAACCGACTTGTTAGGTGGTGATTCAAAACGTGCAGAGCCCTTTAATAATGGGGTTTTTACTACTATCTACCTTTCACCGAAAGATTATCACCGTCTGCACATGCCACTAACCGGTACCTTAACAGAAATGGTACATATCCCTGGCCGATTATTCAGTGTAAATACAGCAACTACAAATTCAGTTCCCGGATTATTTGCCAGAAACGAACGAGTCGCAGCCATTTTTGATACCGATGCAGGTCCAATGGCTTTAGTACTGGTAGGAGCTATATTTGTATCCAGCATAGAAACCGTTTGGCACGGCGTTGTAACACCACCCAGTATTACATCAGTCAGAAGCTGGCAATATCAGGAAAATGCCCCTGTGCTAAAAATGGGCGAAGAAATGGGGCGCTTTAATATGGGCTCAACAATTATTGTCTTGCTTGCCAAAAATAAAGCAGAATGGGATAGTAACTTTACTGCTGAAAAAGTGGTTAAATTAGGTGAGCATATCGGAAATACATTGGCTTGATTAATCTATAATTCGGCCTTTTCCAAACAATAGATGATTTTTCCCGCTTGTAAAGTATGAGTAACTCGGCCTTTAAATGTCTGCCCCCAAAAAGGTGTATTAACACCCTGACTTTTCCAATTATCGAAATTAACTTGCCAAGTCATTTGAGGATCAAAGACACAGACATCTGCAGCGAAACCTTCTGTTAAGGCACCGCTGTTAATACCTAACACACGTGCCGGATTTTCGCTCAAGGATGCTATACCTTGTTGCATCGTTATGATGCCTTCCTCTACTAATTTGAGCATTAACGGTAACAGAGTTTCTAACGCTGCTATACCTGGTTCTGTTTCAGGAAATGCTGCCAACTTGGCATCTAAATCATGAGGCTGATGATCGGAACAAATACTGTTAATGCTACCACTAGCCAATCCTTGTCTCAGATACTGCTTGTCTGTTTCAGTGCGGAAGGGTGGCAATACGTGATAATTGCTGTTAAAGGGAATGATGTCATTTTCAGTTAAGTGCAACTGATGAATGGCAACGTCGGCACTGACCTGTAAGCCGTATTTCTTTGCTTGATGAATTTTAATCACTGATCGCTTGCAACTTAATTGCCCAAAATGCACACGACAACCAGTTAACTCAACTAGCTCCAGACATTGAGCCAAAGCAATTGTTTCGGCGGCTTCAGGTATGCTGGGTAAACCGTAGCGAGTGGCAAAAGCGCCTTCATGAACACAACCGTTATTACCTAGCCAATAATCATTAGGCCTAAACATAACCAACAAATCATGGCTTGCCGCATATTCCATTGCTCTTCTTAATATTAATAAGTTTCTAACAGGCTGATTAGCATTGCCAACTGCGATGCAGCCGGCTTGTTTAAGTGATAACATCGAGCTTAGCTCTATACCCTCAAGTTTTCGAGTCAGTGCTGCAATTGGATAGATTTGTGGATAGTCCGCTTTTTTAGCTTGTTCCTTGATAAGTTCTATAACAGCCGGTGTATCGATGACTGGACTTGTATCTGGTTGAAGACACATGGTCGTTACACCGGCACTTGCAGCCGCTATGGTTTCAGTTTTGAACGTTGCTTTGCGGCTTTGTCCAGGTTCTCGTAAGCGAGTGCTTAAATCTATAAAACCCGGACAGATTATTTTATTTTGTGCGTTAATAACGCTATCAGCTTTGAAGCCGGCTGGTTCATTGGTAACAGAAATTATTTTTCCCTCTGCGACATAAACACAACCGATACGATTAATATTATTAGCAGGATCTATTATATGACCTTGTTTTATATGTATTGAGCTCATTAGTTAATGCCCTGTTTCTGCATCGCCAGTGCCATAATGGCCATACGAATAGCGATGCCATTACTTACTTGCTTGAGTATTACCGATTGTGGTCCATCAGCAACTTTTGAATCAATTTCTACGCCCCGATTTATCGGCCCTGGATGCATCACGATAGCATCAGGCTTGGCTAATTTTAATTTAGCCTCTGTTAAGCCAAAACATTTGAAATATTCACTCTCACTAGGTAGTAAAGCCGATGTCATTCGCTCTTTCTGTAACCGTAACATGATAATGACATCAATATCTTTAAGCCCTTCTGTCAAATTATGGGATACATTAACGCCCAAACTTTCTACATGAGCTGGTAATAAAGTTTTCGGTGCAATCACTCTAACTTCAGCGGCACCCAATGTATTTAGAGCTTGTATCTGTGATCTGGCGACTCTGGAATGGAGAATATCTCCAATAATAGCCACTCTTATAGTAGAGAAATCCTTTTTTATCTGCCGAATAGTAAACATATCCAGCATAGCCTGAGTTGGATGAGCATGCTGCCCATCACCTGCATTAATAACACTGATATGCGGCGCTGTTTGCTGAGCAATAAAATGGGCCGCACCACTTATTGCGTGTCGGACTACAAACATATCAACAAACATGGCCTCCAAATTACGTATAGTATCAAGTAGACTCTCGCCTTTAGATGTGGAAGACGTAGAAATACTCATGCTTAAGACATCTGCAGATAATCGTTTAGCGGCCAATTCAAAAGTCGTTCTTGTGCGTGTACTATTTTCAAAAAATAGATTGACGATGGTCTTGCCACGTAATAAAGGCACTTTTTTGATCTGATGATCACCTATACCAACAAACGATTCGGCTATATCCAAAATTTCGGTCAACAAGCTTTTTGGCAGGCCCTCAATGCTTAAAAAATGCTTCAGTCTACCTTCTGCATTTAACTGGAGATTATCAATCATAATTACGCTACCAGATCTTGTGTTTGTAGCTGAATAGCCAAAGGCTCAGGACCAATTAATTTAACCCACTGGCCCACATTTAAGGTGATACTTGTTCCAACACAATCAGGACACAAGGGAATTTGTTTACCATCACGTTCTATCAACACTGCCAGAATAACTTGATTAGGCCGACCATAATCAAAAATCTCATTCAACGCAGCTCGAATTGTTCTTCCAGTGTAAAAAACATCATCTATCAAGATGATATCTCGACCTTCAATTTGCGGTGGCAATTGGCTAGGTTTCACATTTGGATTAACACCGATTTGTGAGAAATCATCCCGATAAAAAGAGATATCCAACAATCCTAATGGATCCGTTATATTTAATCTCTGGTGCATTTGTTCGGCAACCCATACACCTCCAGTACGAATACCAATCATCAGGGGATTATTTAATTGTCTTTCAACAACCTTGTGCTTTAGTTCAACTTCTAGTTTGTTGAGTAAATCCTGTATTTTCAGCACTTAATTATCCTTTTTTATAATCATTTAACCAGGATTGCAGAATGAGTTGAGCCGCAAGTTGATCCTGTACTTCCCAAAGTTTACCTGCATTAACACTTACTTCATCAAATAACATTTGTTTGGCTTCAAATGTTGATAAAGTTTCATCCTGTTGATAAACAGGAAGTTGGTAACGGCCTTCCAACTGATGGCAGAACTTTATAATACGAGGTGTAACTGGGTTATCAGATCCATCGGCCTGCCTGGATATTCCGACTACCAATCCTGTTGGACGCCACTCTTGTATTAATTTACTTATTATTTGCCAATCAGGACTTTGGTTAATGGAACGTATTGTTAATAGCGGACTTGCAGAGGCAGTAATAGTTTGGCCGACTGCCACACCGATTTTTTTATAGCCAAAATCAAAGCATAAATAGGTGTCGTCGTCAGTTTTTATTAACAATGGATCTTGGTGCATATTCGAAATTATATTAAAATCAAGATGGCCAATTCTCTAGGAGTAATTTTTACTGAAAACCGCTCAGTATTAAGCATGCCCTGCTTGAGTAATTAACTGATTTATATCAATACCAATTTCCTCAGCTGCCCGTTGCCAGCGCTGATTAATCTCAGTATCGAATAAGACGTTTTGACTATAAGGTGAATTTAGCCAATTATTAGCCAATATTTCTTGTTCCAATTGACCCTGCCCCCATCCGGCATAACCTAAAGCGACCAGATACTTTTTGGGCCCTTCACCAACAGCAATAGCTTCAATGACATCACGTGAAGTTGTTAAAGAAACTGTATCTGAAACATTCATAGTAGCATCCCATACCATTTCGGTTGTATGGAGAACAAACCCATGCTCTTGCTGTACCGGTCCACCTGAAAAAACATTTATTTCTGCAGCGCAAAGTGAAGTAACGCCTATATTCATTTGTTTAAAAATTTCACCCAGCTTCATTTCCGACGGTCTATTAATAACTATACCTAATGCGCCGTCTTTATTATGTTGACACAAATAGGTAACCGTATGAAAAAAAATAGGGTCCGCCAAGCTTGGCATAGCTATTATAAATTGATTATTTAAGTAAGCGACTTGATTCATAAGCTTTAGTATCAAAGGTTATTGTAACTTAAGCAACTATTTATCGAGTTACTAGTCCAGATTCATCAGAGAATTTCCAAACACGTGTAATCACCAAAACATCAAGTTCTTTACGTATATCTAAAGGTAATGGTGGAAATGGAGCGCTCATACGGACAATTTTTTTAGCGGCCTCATCAAGTTCCGGGTTTCCTGACGATTTATTAATACGAATACTATAAATTGTTCCATCTGCGTTGATACCAACATCCATGGTTAATGTCCCAGCAAAATTTTTCTTCGTTGCAACCTCTGGGTAATTAAGATTACCTGTTCGTTCCACCTTACTTTCCCAATCTTTCATATATTGTGCGGCAACATATTTATGTGTCTTTACTGAATCAACAAATTTTATTTTGGTTTGATCTGCGCTTGGCTGGCTTTCCCTAATCTCTGTACCCAATTGCTTTAGTTGTTGCTGTAATGACTCAGCTGTAAATTGAGGTCTTTCTTCAGCATCACTTATCTCAGCGACCTTGGTATTAGTAACCACTGTTTTTTTAGACTTTTGTTGAGTAATTGTTTTTTGAACAATTTTAGGTTTACTTTTTTCTGGAGCTATTTTTTTAATAGGCTGCTCTTGGATCATTTGTTTACTGGATACATTTTGCGTGGGCGCCTCTTGTTTTTTTGCTACCTCACCTGCACCTAGTTGATTTTCCTGGGCAAGAAAATCGGGTTTTTCAGGCACGCTACTTAGCAGTGGGTTAACTAGTGTAATATCGATCGACTTATTAATTTTTTCAGGTTGTTTTGTTGAGAAATTTAATCCAATTACCAGCGTAATATGCACAATTGCCGCTACAAATAAAGCTATCAACAATGAATTTTTTTTATTTGTCAAAAAAGCAAAATGAGCCAATGTCACTGAATTTTCCATATTATTGAAGATTTATTTCTATATGA
>CAJAHC010000593.1 GCA_903939355.1 uncultured Methylococcaceae bacterium
AATCCCTCTTCCGTGCAAAAAACATGTTGGCTCGAAGCGGTGGCCGGCCAACCTGGATTTCCCCTTTATTTACAAATTTTCTTTGGCCGAAGGCAATAACACATACCGTCCTTGTTACCGCTTGTGCATTTTATAGATCAACACTTAGTTTTAGATTGGCGCCTAACCCATCATGAATTATTCGCATCAGGGTTGAGAGTCGTATATCAGACGCATCATTTTCTATCCTGGAAATATAGTTTTTTGTTGTGCCGCATTTTTCAGCGAGTTGAGCCTGAGTTAATCCTTTTTCTTTACGCATTTCCTGTAGCATTACACCTAACCTGAATGCCTCAAATTCAGACTCGAAATGTTCACGGACTTCAGTACCTCTCTTCCCATACTGTTCGTCAAGATGGCCGGTAAAAGAAGTGAGATTCTTATTTGTTTTCCTTTTCATTGAAGTACTCCTTTCTTAATTTTTCTGCCAATTCAATTTCTTTCTTTGGCGTCTTTTTGGATTTTTTTTGAAACCCGTTGACCAATATGACTAGTTGATCTTTGTCAAAAAAGCTGAAAACTCTATAAATATTACCACCTGTTTCGACTCTGATCTCATAAATCCCAGTTGTCCCGGTCATATGCTTGAAAAATTTTTCAGGTACTCTTTCAATCGTGGAGATTAGAAGCAATGTCCAGTTGAACTTCTTCTTAACCTCAGGCTTAAGCTTCTCAAAGAAGTCTAAGTAGTAGTTCTTGTAATAAAAGATATTCCTGATAAATCTTTCACTCATTGTGCAAAGTTACCTAATTGGACAACATATTCCAAATTTTCATCGATTTATTTCATCTTTTCGCATTAGCGGTAACGTTTTGCAGCTACCCGAAGGGTGGGACTTTTACCACAAAACTTGATTTGAAAAACTAATGTTTGAATAACCACAAAACTGTCTTTGGAACAAGAAACCCCGCCTTTTGGGTAGGTGCTGTTAGGTGCTGGCGTTTTGTCTGTCGATGCTCTGTTGTCCATATTTTACTGTTGTCTTGGTGCGTTGGCTTGGTAGCTCTTTTGCATTTTTTAGCGTTGAATTGTGTGTCGGCAAAAAATGCAAATGTGCTACCAAATGCGTTGGCTTTTATTCGTTGATTACATTTCTAAAGTAACCATAATTTTTGTCGATTAATAATTTTCTGTCTAAATACAAGTTTGAAAGTTCACAAGATGTTTCAGGTGTCAATGAACAAGAATGACAAGCGGATAAATTTAATTGTCCAACGCCTTGTCCTGTTGAATCTAAACAGATTGGGTCGGAAGAACAATCTGTCGCCCGAAAAGTTGCACTTTCAATTATCTTGTTCAAGTTTGGTAGGTCGTTACATAGGTTTGAAAGTCCACCTAAATAGCCGTCTGTACCGTCAAATGCTGAGATTAAAAGTCCGTGCATATTTTCACTTACAAAAAGTCTTTCTTGCAGTGAAGATGTCGGATAACCACTAACATATTCTAATTCTCTCATGATTAAGTGTGAAAGAGTATGAATTAAAAGTTTTCTAGGGGTTAATGTTTCTGCAATTATTTTATGAGATTTCCAGTCAGCACTTGATGCGTTTAATTTTATAATTTCGGTTCTTGAAATTACATCTTCGTGCGTTTCCCATTGCGAAAGAAGTTGATTGTCCAAAACAAATAAAATGCCTTCTCCATAACTTTCAATTGCAGGAAGTGTTTTAGTGTCAAAGTTGTTTTTTGAAACAGATTGTCTTTTTACATTGTATTCATAATTATTTTGGTCTTGCAAAATAGAATCAACATCAATAGGTTCGTTTCTAGTGAATGAGGTTTGAACACTAATTCGTTTTAGCTTGTCAATTTTTACAAGTTTTGAGAATCCAAATATTTGGTCTTCGCAGTTTATTATTCTAAATTTAATTTGCTTGTCATCGGGTTGTTCTTTATTCAAAAAATATTCGTATTCCGTCTGCCTGTATACATTATCGGGAATGTATTTTATATCGCCTGTTACTAAATACTGTTCAATAAGTTCTTTTGAAATGCCTTTTTGAATACTATAAAATTGTATTATTTGCTCTTTAGGAATTTGTCCGCTATCAATTAAATTATCTAATTCAATTCGGTTTTCATTTGACAAGTTTATTTGCAAATCGGGTATAAATAAACTGCTTAAAGTATTTGCATAATACACACTATTGCTTGTTTTGACTTTTACTGAAGTAGTTTGCTCACAAGGCTCATCTGAAAATCTGCCAACCGTTTGTCCAAGCCAATATTTCTTACCCAAACATTTTTGTTCATAGTTGAAAATACCTTTTAGGTTTGCCTTTTTCTTGCAATTTTCGCAATCAATCCAAATACCTGATAGTTCGGTATTTTCTCTACTTATCTTGTATTTCAATGATTGATTTTCACAACATTTTTTTGAGAAATCTAATTGTGGTCCGCTTAACTTAGTTTCGGTTTCATCGTCATTTCCTTCAATATTAGTTTTGTCAGTAGCCAATCGATTATTCCAATAAGCCCAAGGTAAATCATGTATATGACCATCAGCACAAGTAGAAACAAATCGAATCTGTTCTAAATGACTTTCTTTACAATCCTTGTTAGTGCATTTTGGCGGGTCAAAAAAATCAAGTTTCTTACTTGCACTTTTCCATCTATCTCTCCATTCTGCATAATCAGCAAATCGGTGGCATTGAGGGCAATAAAACCATTTAGGAAAATAATTCGCTTTGGGTTGGACTATTGGAGGATTACTTTGATTGTAGGATTTATAAGCTGGAATAGAAACTAAGTGTTTCAAATTAGGGAATCGAATTTTTAGCCTTTGCAATAATCTATCATCTTTTAAAATGAATTTAGATAAAGCTTCATTTAAGTTTGAATAGCCCCAATTATCAAAAGTTTCTATAATTATGGAACAATCAGTTGTTTCTATTATAGAGCCAACTCCACCATAATTTGAAATATGTTTACTTCTGCTGTGTTGTAATTTAAGAAATGGCATAGCTTAATATTGTTTAATTAAAATTTCAGAATTTGGCTCTACACTTCTCATGGATTGCATAGCAACTAATATATCTGAATCATTTATTTTTTCTTGTAAAGGAGTAACCAATGATTCCTTTTTATGGTCTTTCCAATAATATTTCAAATCATTTTGTGCGTCAATTTTAAATCGCCAACTTTTTAAAATTTCATCAATTTTTTCATTAATTAATTCTAAATCTTGTTCGGCAAATTTGTGAGCCGAAAAAATATTGTTAAGATTAGTTTTTAATTCCCTTTTCACATCGTCATTAATTAACGCGTTAGCCGTATTATTTGCTGTGTATTGTGTTGTATGTCTGAAATAGGCTAGTATCATTGTAAACAACATTTTATCCAAAGCATTTTCGGCAAATGGTGTTACACTTAAAGGCTCGACTTGTTTGTAAAAGGTTTTATGAAACTGAACAAAATCTTCATAAAACGAAATATCTCTTGTATTGAATGGGTCATAAAGTGTAAATACAACTCCTTCGTTCTTTCTTGCAACACGACTACTTGCTTGAATATATTCTGCTGTATTTGGCGGCATTCCATTCATAAGCATTACACCTAAACGGCTTACATCAAGTCCTACACTAATCATATTTGTAGCCAAAACAATGTCATAAGATTTATACTTTTCAAGATTGCCATCAAATTGAGTATCTAATTTATCAAGGTTCTTTTTGATTTTGTCGTTCGGTATTCGGCTTGTTAGTTCTACATTTCTGTAAGAAAGTTTTTGGTAGTTATTCGCAAGCAAATAGTTGTCGTTCAAATATCTTACTTGTAATTGTTTTACGGTTGGCTTTAGTTCCGAATTTATTTTGTTGGCAAATCTTCCAATTTCTTTCAAACTTTTGAAGTAGGAAAGTATTGTCCAAAAATTATCAGCGTCTTCTTTGTTTGTAGATTGTTGCCAAATTTCAAGCCTTGCATACATTAGCGAAGCTAATAATTGCAGGTTTGTAACGACTGTAGTTTTTCCGGTTGGAAGCACTCCTATATATTTCCGCTTACTTGCTGGAATTACTTTTGAAAAAAACGTATCATCTGAATTTGTGGCGTACTGCGGAAATATTCTTGCATTTCTACCATACAGACCAAGTATTTGCTTATCAACATTTTTAACTGTTGCTGTTGATGCGATAATCTTTGGTTTCTGATTTTCAGTAGAACAAAGTTCTAATAACGCATTTTCAAATAATCCTACTAAACTTCCCAATGTGCCATTAAGCAAATGTAATTCGTCTTGAATGATTAAATCGGGCTTACGATTTTGATTAAATAGATTCGTTGCTTCGCCTTTCCATGCAAGCATTGCAAATTTATCTACAGTGGCAAACAGTATTGTTGGTGGTCTGTTGTAAATATCTTCATCAACTAAAACAATTGGCAAACCATTTTTTTCTTCCGAAAAACAGCATTTACTATTTAGACAAAAGCTATTCAATTTGTTATTGCTTATTCTGTGTCCAATTTGAAATGATGCATCATTTTGATTTATTTTAGAAATCATTTTGGTATTACACCACTGACAATTTGAAAGTTGAAATGGGTTTACATCTCTATTGGAATTGCTGTAGGGTATCATAGGGTATTCAGTCATAAAACACATCAACTTCCAAGATGGAAAGAAAATGTTATTCTACTATTTGCGACATTTGCAGGACAAGGTGGTAGCATATTTTGGACAGCAATGCATCGAGGATATCATCACCCACATTCAGATACAAAAAAAGATATTCATAGTCCAGTAGCATACGACAAGAAAACTGCCTTTGTGGGATGGTATTTTAAAGTTACCGAAAAAAACAGTCCCATTAATATCAAGTATGCGGTTGATTTACTACGGAAATCAAATCATCTCTTTTTTCACAAATATAGTATTACCATACTATGGGGAGTTCCGACTATCGTCGCACTATTTGATTGGAAATTAGCACTGAGTGCATTTTGGTTAGTA
>CAJAHC010000594.1 GCA_903939355.1 uncultured Methylococcaceae bacterium
AATCTGAGGAATTGAAATACTGGTTATTCAAAAAGGGCTACAAGCCAATTTCTACTTCACGATCTGCGGCTTATGATCCACCTTGGACACTGCCATTTTTACGTCGCAATGAAGTCCATATTGATATTGAATAGTCATGAATAGGGCAATCAAAAATACCCCGTGCTTCTCTTAGGTATGCAAATAATAATAGGCTTGTTGTATGCCAATGTTGGGGAATGGTGTGTACATAAATATATATTGCATGGATTAGGGAAAAATAAAGGTAGTTTCTGGGCCTACCATTTACATGACCATCATAATGTCTGCAACCATAACAATATGCGCGATCCGATTTATCAAACGCTACACTTAACAACCCCAAATACTCAAAGCAAAGAACTGCTAGTGCTAATGATTATCGTACTGTTACATGCCCCTATCTTGTTGGCATTCCCTTTCTTTACAGTTACTGTCTATGGGTCTCTAGGACTTTATTATTATAAGCACCGCAAAGCTCATTTAGATCCGGAATGGGCTAGACGACATTTGCGATGGCATTACGATCACCATTTAAGTGACAAGCACAATGCCAATTGGTGCATCACTTGGCCATGGTTCGATTACATAATGGGTACTCGAGTTAAAAGCAATATGATGGATTGATGCTAATTAAAAACACTGACTTATTTGAATATATTTTTGGAAAAGGCTGTTTCCGTTTAGACCATTATATTAGCTTTGGTTACCTTACCCACGAATATGAAACAAGCTTTTATATGCAGCAAAGATTCTTAAAAATTATCATGATGGAGTGATTAATGTTCTTGCAAACCGTGTTTACCAAGATACTTATCTGGTTTGATAACAGCAATGTAAAAGTAGCCGATAATGTGAGTGAAACGATTGACTGGTTGCGGGTAATTCCTTTTATTCTCATGCATTTGGTCTGTTTGCTCTTGTTTTTTGTGGGTTGGAGTCCAATTGCGTTGTGGGTGGCATTGGCATCCTATCTGATGCGCATGTTTGCCATAACGGCTTTTTATCATCGCTATTTTTCCCATAAGTCTTATAAAACGAGCCGAATTGCACAGTTTCTGTTCGGGGTGTTAGGTGCAACCGCAACCCAGCGAGGCCCCATCTGGTGGGCCTCACACCATCGACGTCATCACATTTATTCTGATAAAGATAAAGACATTCACAGCCCCAGACATGGTTTTTTATGGAGCCACATGGGCTGGTTTTTATGCCTTAAGAATTTTACTACCCAAGAACAATATGTACGTGATCTAGTTAAATACCCTGAACTTGTCTTGCTAGATCGTTTTGACAGTCTTATACCCATAATTTATGCCTTTTTTATGTTGTTCCTTGGACAGTATCTAGGACAGGCCTATCCAGAATTGCATACCAATGGTTTGCAAATGTTAATTTGGGGCTACTTTGTCTCTACTATCGTCTTGATTCATTGCACGCTGCTGGTCAATTCTCTAGCCCATGTGGTAGGTACGCAACGTTATGAGACGAGCGATGATAGTCGCAATAATTGGTTTATCGCTTTATTTGTCATGGGTGAGGGCTGGCATAATAATCATCATCATTATCCCGTATCAGTTCGGCAGGGGTTTTTCTGGTGGGAAATTGATATGAGTTACTATCTGCTTCGGGTTATGTCGCTGCTTGGAATCATCTGGGATCTAAAATCAATTCCGGATAATCGCTTGCACTCGAATCTTATTAAAAAGGCACAGCCATGAAGATAGCGATTGTTGGCAGTGGTATATCTGGACTTTATGCGGCGCACTATTTGAGTAAACAGCATCAAGTGACATTATATGAAGCCCATAGCACGCTAGGTGGCCATACCGATACCCATTCTATTGTAATGAAAGATCAAACTTTTAACGTTGATACAGGCTTTATTGTCTTTAATGAGCATAATTACCATTATTTCTGCCGGTTTCTTAATGACCTAGGCGTTGCCTCACAGCCGTCCATCATGACCTTTAGTGTGGCAGATGTACTTTCTGGAGTTGAATATAATGCGACCACTCTAGATAAACTATTTTGCCAGCGACAAAATCTATTCCGCCCTAAATTTTATCGCATGGTCAGGGATATTTTGCGTTTTTACCGCGAAGCGCCCACGCTCCTAAATAGTAGCGATGATGAATTGACACTGGGTGACTATTTGGATCAACAGCATTACAGCCAAACCCTTATCGATGATCATATTCTGCCAATGGCTTCCGCCTTATGGTCTGGACCTCCGCAAATAGTAAGGAACTTTCCGGCCCGCTATTTTGTTGCATTTATGGCCAATCACCAGATGCTAAAGACTGACAACAGACCAGAATGGCGAACGGTTTGTGGTGGCTCTTCGACCTATGTAGAAGCATTCAATCAAACATTTAACGGGGAATTGCGCCTTGATTGTCCTGTGCAGGCAATAAGTCGGGCTGGCAACGGCATAACAGTAACTACTAAGGAAGATCAAAAACATTATGATCAACTAATACTGGCATGCCACAGTGATCAAGCCTTAGGCTTATTGCAGGATGCCAGTGAGCTAGAAACTGAAATCTTGGGCGCGATGACTTTTCAGGAGAACGACGTCGTTCTGCATACGGACGACAGCCTCATGCCGAAACACCCCAAAGCTTGGGCAAGCTGGAATGCGCTTAAGTTAAGCGAACCCCAAGTACATTGTACCGTCACATATTATATGAACCTGCTGCAGAATTTAGATGCACCAGAACCTTTGCTGGTAACACTCAATTGCACGGAACGAATTGATTCAGCAAAAATCTTACAAAGAAGACGTTATCATCACCCTGTTTACACGCCTGCCAGTTTGGCCGCTCAAAAGCGTCGCGCTGAAATCAATGGCGTAAATAACACTTGGTATGCTGGAGCATATTGGGGCTGGGGATTTCATGAAGACGGTGCTAAAAGTGCTCAGGACGTTATTGATCGGATATGCTAACAAACATGAGTACCTTTAACAGCCGATTGTTCAGGGGCTGGATTCGTCATCGCCGTTACCTGCCTAAAAAACATAGCTTCCATTATCCAGTTTTCATGAGTTGGCTAGACTTGGAAGAGTTGGATAAATTGATGGCACTCAGTCCCTTTTGGTCATTGGAGCGTTTTAACCTAGTCAGTTTTTATCGCAGAGATTATCTCGGTGAAATCAGTCAGAATTTATCTGGCGCTGTAAAAAAATGCATTCAAGAACACACTGGAGAATCTTTCAAGGGTCGAATCTGCTTATTAACCCATATGCGATTTCTGGGTTTTTGTTTTAATCCAGTTAGTTTTTATTTCTGCTATCCAGAGGGTACACAGTCGCCCCGATACATTCTAGCTGATATTAATAACACGCCTTGGAATGAACGATTCTGCTACGTACTGGATGCCGGGGAAAATCCTGTAGAAAAAAATAAGTATGTATTTAGATTCGAAAAAGCCTTTCATGTGTCTCCTTTTATGCCCATGCAACAGCATTATCGCTGGCAATTCACTTTGCATGAACCTAACCTGACTATACACATGCAGTTAGAAGAGGAGAATGAATGCTGTTTTGACGCCACTTTGCAGCTTAAAGCACAGGCATTAAGTCCTTGCACTATGCTGACTACGCCCTTGCATTATCCATTTTTAACCTTATCGGTGGTCGTTTCGATTTATTGGCAGGCTTTACGCTTATGGTTGAAAGGCATTCCTTTTTATGGCCATCCCGGCAAACAACCCGACTAACCTATTGGAGAATCCTATGAATGCAGTCGTCGCTCCCTTAAGTAGTTCCTCGGGACGTATAAACATGCTGTTACGAAAGGCAATGCTGGACAAATTTGAATGCCTAGAAAATGCGGTTTTAACCATAAAAGATCCTTTGGGTGAGTTTGTATTAGGCTCTGAGGGGGCTGATGGTCTTAGTGCCAGAATTGAGGTATTGGATATGAGCTTCTACAGGCAAGTCGCGTTGGGCGGTTCGATAGGCGCGGCTGAGTCTTATATGGATCAATACTGGCAGGCTAATGACTTGTGCCGAGTTATACAAATCTTTGTGCGTAATCGTGATTTGCTCAATAGCATGGAAAGTGGGCTTGCAATACTGGCTAATCAGTTGCTTAAAGTATGGCATTTCAGCAATCGCAACTCGCAGCAAGGCAGTAGGAAAAATATAGCGGCGCATTATGATCTAGGTAATGAATTATTTGCGCTATTTCTGGATCAACACAGCATGTATTCCTCAGCCACTTTTTACCATCCTGATTTGAGCCTTGAAGATGCGTCGACCGCTAAGCTGGAACGTATTTGCCAGAAGCTGCATTTACAGCCGGATGATCATATTCTGGAAATTGGCACCGGTTGGGGTGGTTTTGCTATCTATGCAGCAAAAAATTATGGCTGCCATATCACCACGACAACGATTTCCAAAGAACAATATCAAGCGGCCCAACAACGCGTTATTGATGTGGGTGTCGCTGACCGCGTCACTATTTTAATGGAGGATTACCGAGACTTGCAGGGCCGTTATGACAAACTGGTTTCAATTGAAATGATAGAAGCAGTGGGGCATTATTATCTGGATACCTATTTAAAACAATGTGCAGCGCTGTTAAAGCCAAACGGATTGGCTTTGATTCAGGCTATTACGATAGAAGACAGCTATTATTATCAAGCGTTAAAAAGTGTTGATTTTATCAAGCGGTATATTTTTCCGGGCAGTTTTATTCCCTGTGTGAGCGCGATCGTTGCCAGCGCTGCTCGGAGCACTGATTTGCGGCTTATTAATCTTGAAGATCAGGGTGAAAGTTATGCGCTGACCTTAAACCACTGGCGCAAACGTTTTCTAGCGGCGTTGGATCAAGTCAGGGCGCAGGGTTACAACGAGGAGTTCATTCGTATGTGGGAGTTTTATCTGTGTTATTGCGAAGGCGGCTTTAAAGAAAAATCGATTTCAAATGTGCAGTTACTTCTGGCAAAACCCGGTAATCGTCGTCCGCAATGGTTGCCTGATTATGAATAGTAATATCTGGATCAATATGCTTTGGATGCAGGTCTTATGGTTCGGTGCCATTATTGGCGCGGCTGAAGGCCAGCTTTGGTTGGCACCGTTACTGTTGACAGGCTTCGCATTCTGGGAGTTTCAGCCCGTCAGGCGAGTTTATGGCGACTTTCAGTTGATGTTGGTCGCAGTGTTAATCGGGCTCATACTCGATACTAGTTGGGTAAAGCTCGGCTGGCTTGAGTTTGCCGTGGGCGAGACTTTTCCCCATCGAGCGCCTTTATGGATTTTACTACTTTGGGCGGGCTTGGCCTTAACGCTGAATCATTCTCTAGCTTGGCTTCAATCAAGATTAGTACTTGCCGCTTTGTTGGGGGGTGTTAGCAGTCCATTATCGTATCTGGGGGCATCTCGTCTGGGAGCGGTGAAGATTGTTACAGAATCGGGGGGCTGGTTTTTAGGGTTGGGTTTAAGCTGGGCAGTTGCTTTACCTCTATTACTCTGGCTTGCGAGCCATTTGAAAAAAATCAAACAAAAAGGGCAGGCTGATGTTTAATCTGATGGTCGTTGCTGTGTTGAGTATTGTAGCCATGCTAATGGCTTGGAACTGGCAAAAGAACCACACAAATGCCGGCATTGTCGATGTCACGTGGGCTTTCGGCATGATGTTGGCGGGTCCTTGGTATGCTTTAACGGGGACTGCACCGTTGTTTTTAAAATGGGGTCTTGGATTATTAACTTTTTGTTGGTTCCTGCGCTTGGGCCGTCATCTGCAACGACGTGTGTTCAGTGAAGCGGAAGATGGCCGTTATCATGCGATGAGAAAGGCTATGAAAGATCATGCTAATAGTGGTTTTTTAGTGTTTTTTCTAGTGCAAGCCGGATTTATCTTGCTACTATCGCTGCCGTTCTGGGCAGTTGCACAAAATACACTGGCGCAAACGCCGTTTGTAATTGCCGGCCTGTTACTGGCGGCTTTGGCGTTATACGGGGAAACGACAGCTGACCAACAATTGGCCGAGTTCAGAAGTAATCCTGAACATCGCTACTTAACGTGTCGCAAGGGTTGGTGGCGTTATTCTCGCCATCCTAATTATTTTTTTGAATGGTTGCACTGGTTTGCTTATCCCTTGATGGGGTGGGGGGGTGATTATCAATATTGGTTATGGCTTGCCCCTCTGCTTATGTTTTGTTTTTTATATTTTTTTACCGGAATTCCGTTTACAGAACAACAAGCGTTACGAAGCCGTGGCGAGGATTATCGTTTGTATCAGAAGACGACCAGCCTATTTTTCCCGTGGTGGCCCGGAACTTGAGTTTAAGCAATCCGGTTTCCATTGGGAAGACCTTACTTAGAAAGGCCACTAACATCTGAAATTTACCAGAAAAGAGATTTATTATGAGCGCCATTACCCTTGCAGAATATAAATTATTACCGGACAGCTTGGTTCGTTTCGGGATTAAAAAATTGTTAAAACAGCGTTTGCAGGATGAATATGCAAATGACCCTGAACACCAAAGGCAGCGTTATGAGACGTTACTGGAAAACCTTAGGCAAAGCGCTATTGCCATAGAAACGGGCGCCGCTAATGCTCAGCATTATGAAGTCCCCGCTGCATTTTATAAATATGCCTTAGGTAAACACCTTAAATACTCATCTTGTTTCTGGGATGAGCAAACCGAAAATCTTGATCAGGCGGAAGTTCGGATGTTAGCTATAACAGCAGAGCGTGCCGAATTGGCAGATGGTCAGCAAATCCTCGAGCTGGGTTGCGGCTGGGGTTCCTTAACGCTTTGGATGGCGGAACATTTTCCGGCTAGCTGCATCACCGCTGTTTCCAATTCAAATAGTCAACGAGAATATATACAGCAGCAAGCAAAGCAGCGTGGCTTTAAAAATATCGAAGTGATCACCTGTGACGTTAACCAACTCACTTTGGATAAAGAATTTGACCGCATCGTCTCTGTAGAAATGTTTGAACACATGCGTAATTATGAAAGCCTGTTAAGCAAAATCGCTGGCTGGCTAAAAGCCGATGGTAAATTGTTTGTACATATTTTCTGTCATAAAAAACTTGCCTATCCCTTCGAAACCGAGGGTGACGATAACTGGATGGGGCGCTACTTTTTTACCGGTGGACTGATGCCGGCAAAAGATACCTTACTACATTTTCAAAAAGATCTGCAACTGCAATACCAATGGGACTTATCCGGCAGTCATTATCAAAAAACAGCTGAGGCCTGGCTAACTAATATGGATCAATATCGCAAGGAAATCGGCGTAATATTTAACAATACCTATGGTAAAAAACAAGCAGGTATTTGGCAGCAACGCTGGCGCATTTTTTTTATGTCCTGCTCAGAATTGTTTGGTTATAGCCAGGGTGATGAGTGGCAAGTAGCGCATTATGTTTTTATAAAAAAAGTGATTAGCAAGAAAGCCCCTCCATACAAAAATGATTAATAAATGTAATTTTTTATACTCAAGCAAGTCAGACTGGAGTCTTTAATTGAAAAATAAATTGGTCAGCATAGTAGCCGGATTATTTGCCGCAGTTATCAGTGGTTGTGCCAGTCAAAGCTTGTCGAATATCAAACCAGTACCGTATGTTAATTTAAATCAATTCATGGGCAACTGGTATGTAATTGTGTGCATCCCAACAATAATAGAAACAGATGCATATAATGCTATTGAATCCTACGAACTCAAACAAGATGGCAGCATCAACACTACTTTCGTTTTTCGAGATGGTGGATTTAATGGTCCAAAAAAGCATTATAATCCACATGGCTTTGTGATCGATAACACTGGCAATGCAGTCTGGGGAATGCAATTCATATGGCCGTTCAAGTCTGAATATATTATTGCGTATCTCGACAAGGACTACACTAGAACCATCATTGCCAGAAATGCCAGAGACTACGTTTGGATAATGGCACGAACCCCTTTTATCAATGACAGCCAATATCAAGAACTTACAAAATCCGTTGCTGATCTGGGCTATGATGTGAGTAAGTTGCGTAAAGTGCCGCAATCAGCCGCATTAGTCTCTGCAAAAGAAACTGAATATTTAGCGTGGCGTAGTGACTAGAAAATATATAGGTATGGACATGTTATTTTTTGGCTAATAATTGTGGTTGTTATATTGCTTTTGTTTTCTAGTTACGTGATTGCATATTTTCTATAAACACTAGTTTTGTGTTTTTTTACTTTCTGATACGTAAAATAATTTAAGTTTACGGTTGTTTACGTTATTCTTGTCCTTTTTTCAGAACTTCTAATTTGACAGACTTTACTATGAAAACCTCACATCCTGGTGGTTGTCCACATGATTGTCCAGATACTTGTGCAATGGTTTTTGAGGTCGAAGATGGCAAACTGACTGGTGTTAAAGGAAATTCTGATCATCCTATGACGCGGGGTGGGCTTTGCGGAAAGCTCAACGACTATGAAAAGCGTCATTATCACCCCGATCGTTTGTTATATCCCATGCGCCGCTCCGGCCCAAAAGGGACGCATCAATTTGAGCGCATTAGTTGGAATGAAGCATTGGATGAAATTGTCAGTCGTTGGCAATTAATCATAGCAGAACACGGTCCACAAGCGATTATGCCTTACAGTTATTTGGGTAACCAGGGACTGGTTCATGGGCTTAACGGCGGGGATGCATTTTTTAATCGCTTGGGTGCAACGGTTACCGAGCGGACTTTTTGTGGAGAAGGTTCTAGTACAGCATGGTTATTGACCGTGGGTCCGACCGCTGGTGTAGATCCGGAAAGTTTTATCCATGCTAAATACATTATTCTATGGGCATGTAATTCAGTCAGTACCAATTTGCATCATTGGCATATAGTCAAAGAAGCTCAGAAAAAAGGTGCGAAAATTGTAGTGATTGATTCATATGCCTCTAAAACGGCAAAAGAAGCAGACTGGCATATCGCTCCAAAGCCAGGCACTGATGGTGCTTTGGCTATGGCGATGATTCATACCATTATTGAAGATGGTTGGGTCGATCAGGACTACGTTGAACAGTACACTGTTGGTTTTGCTGATCTTAAAGAGCGAACCAAAACACGTACTCCAGAATGGGCTGAGGAGATTACCGGCGTTCCTGCCCACGTGATTCGTACTTTAGCTCGTGAATACGCGACTACACAGCCTGCGGCAATTCGTTTGGGCGTAGCATTGGAGCGTCATCATGGTGGCGGACAAAGCATTCGTGCCGTTAGTTGCTTGCCTGCATTAACGGGTGCATGGCGACATGTCGGAGGCGGCGCCTTGCAATTTCCGGTCTGGGAGCATCCTTACAAATTTGACGTGATTTGTCGTCCTGATTTGATTCCTGAAGGTACGCGTGTTGTCAATGCCTTACAACTAGGCCGTGTACTTACTAATGAAGCACCAACAGGTATACCGATTAAATCCTTGATGTGTTGGAATGCGAATCCAGTCACGCAAGCCCCGGAGACTGACAAAATTGTGCAAGGCCTGCTAAATGAAGACTTGTTTATGGTGTCGGCTGAACATTTTATTACTGATACGGCGATGTATGCGGACATTTTGCTTCCGGCTTCAATGGGTGCCGAAATGGAAGACATGATTTTGTCATGGGGACATTTGTATCTTACTTATAATGCAAAATGTGTTGATTCACCGGGTGAGGCAATCCCCAATAATGAAATATTTCGCAGACTGGCGTCTCGTTTTGGATTTCAAGAAGCCAATTTTCAATGGACGGATAGCGAATGTTTGGAGCATTATGTTAATTGGGATGCGCCCGCCTGCGAAGGTATAAATCTGGCCTATCTGCGTGAGCATGGTTTTGCGCGCTTGAAAGTAGGCACTAAAGATGATCGCGCTCCGCATAAACAGGGTAATTTTCCTACACCGTCTGGAAAATGCCAATTAAAAGTGGAAGGAGCGACCAACTTTGTTGCAGGGCCGTTTAGACAAATGTACGAAGGTTTTCAATCGGGTCAATTACTGGATCCCTTGCCAGATTATGTGGCACCCAGAGAATCGGTATTGAGTAATCAAATTTTGGCAAAAAAATATCCATTAACTATTTTTTCACCCAAAAGTCACGGTTTCTTAAATTCTTGTTACGCCAATATGGACAACAAGATAAAAAGTCAAGGTGAGCAATTTGTTTTGATTAATAGTGTTGATGCTGATCTGCGTGGCATTAAGCATGGTGAAAAGGTTAGAGTGTTTAACGAGCGCGGAGCATTTGAAGGCAATGCTCGTATCACCGATGATGTAACACCGGGTTTAATTGTTGCTACGTTAGGTTATTGGCGACAATTGAATAAGGGTACGGTTAACAGTATTAGTTCTGCTGAGTTTGTTAATATGGGTAACGCGCCGTCATTTTCAGACAACTTGGTGCAGGTGGAAGCGACATAACTTTAACTGAGTATTTTAAATTTTTTAATGGGCTTACTGGAACGGGTTGTTTAACGTAAAGACTTCTCCCATTTACTAACCACTGCAGCGGCAATACAGTTACCCAATACATTGGTGGCACTACGCCCCATATCTAGCACTTGATCAATACCCAGTAGTAGTAATAAACCGGCCTCAGGAATATCAAACATTGACAGGGTCGAGGCGATTACTAGTAATGAGGCTTTAGGCACGCCCGCAACGCCTTTACTGGTAAATAATAAAACCAGTAACATAATGAGTTGATCGCTAAACGTCATATCAATGCCATACGCTTGAGCAATAAACAAAACGGCAAAGGTCATATACATCATGCTGCCATCAAGATTAAAGGAATAGCCTAAAGGCAAGACTAATCCACAGACTTTTTCATCACAGCCAAATCTTTCAAGTTGTTGTAAAAGCTTGGGGTATGCACTTTCGCTACTTGCCGTACCAAACGCTAGAAGCATCGGTTCCCGGATGTGCTTAAGCAAAGATAATACGCGACGACCCAAAAATATAAAGCCAGCGCAGCCTAGTCCGCCACATAGAAGCAATAGTCCAAAATAAAACTCGCCAATGAATTTTCCGTACGATACCAGAATACCAATACCCTGTTGTGCAACAATCGATGCGATCGCCGCAAATACCGCTAGGGGTGCATAGTGCATGACGTAGCTGGTGACTTTTAGCATGATATGAGATAAGGAATCGAGCAAATTGACGGTGGGTTTGGCTAGTTCGCCAATTGAAGCACAGGCTAGTCCAAAGAACATGGCAAACACAACAATTTGCAAGATTTCATTACTTGCCATTGCCTCAATAATGCTTTTTGGAAATATATGAGCAACAAAATTACTCAGTGTTGGCTTAACTTGTGGCAATCCGGTTTCTGTCCCAATCGCAGGTAAAGCAATATGTAAAGAACTTCCGGGTTCAAACACATTGACCAATAGCATACCTAACAACAAACTAAATAATGACGCTGAAAAGAACCATAGTAATGCTTTTATGCCAATGCGACCAACCGTTTTAATATCACTCATTTTAGCCATACCAACGACTAAAGTTGAGAATACCAAGGGGGCAATAATCATTTTTATTAGACGTAAAAAAATATCTGTTAAAGCAGAAAAAATATCAATGGTGTTGCTCAGTGTCTTATTGGGTGTGGAAAATTCAGAATTAGCGAGTGTCAAATTAAGTAACTCCCCAACAATAATGCCGAGTACGAGCGCTATAGCGACATAAAAAGTTTGCTTGTTTGAAGGTTTTTGTTGTTGAGGCGCGATGATCATGTGTTAATTTCTCTCAGGATATGAAGTTACCTGAATGAGTTATGAAATAACTCAATTTCAGGCAAGCTTTAGCATTGTACGCTGTCGGTAAAAGAAATAAGCTTTTTAGCTTGGATGAAGAGAAAAATGGCGTTATGAACCACAGGTCATGTTCTGCTTTTGTTATAATGAAGGTAGATAAAAACAGCAAGTTAGCGAAATTACTGGTGGCATCAATTATGGCAGATACAACATAGCCAAGGTTACTATTGTAACTAGTTGTGTTACATGCAAGTTAATCCAGAAATTATAGGGTTAGGTAATTTAACTGGCAGGGTTACTGCAAGCCTCTTGATACAAAATAGCACCCATAAAATATTCCCAGATGATAAATGACAATAGAAAAATTGAAATAGCTAAAAACTTCATAGAAGTACACGCAACCTCCGTAGCGGCATGGTCATCTGATAGGGACCCCATGTCCGATGATGACCATTATATTAACGTGTATGAAAGTCTATTCATGGGTGTTTACGGCGATTGCTATGGTGTAAATGCCGAATATGATGAAGAGGGTGAATTAATAGTAGAAGCTACTGAGTACGAAGTAGAGGTTGTCCAATTTGATTCAGTCAGTGGACGAAGTGAACTATTCACCTTTGACATAATGGGTGAGCAGACAGAGGTTGCTAGTTTCATTGAAGAGTATGGTAGAAAAGGGGATTGGTAGTGATGAAAATGCTGACTATGATTTTTTAGGATATTTCTTCATAACAGTTAGTTAAAATCATCTGGGCTTTTATAGAATACGAAGTCAGAAAATTAACGTTTATTTTGGCGGTATAACAATAGTCAAGTAGCTTTTATAGATGAACTGTGATGGATAGTTTATGTATTCCAGATGTTAGACTATGTCGAATGGCTAGGCAATGAATGCAGTTGGTTTTGGTGAAGTTGAATATATTTTTATTATTTTGAAAAAAATTACGCGAATAACTCTGTTGTTTTCATACAAAATCGACTTCATAATTGCATAAATTTTTATGTATTATTTTTGTAATACGAACTGTAGGTGATTAGATTAGTACATGCTTATAGGTTAGGTATCACGAGGGTTGTTGCGGCTAAGCAACGAGACTTTTTTACCACAAAAAATCGCTTTTAACCAACATATAAATTGCTTGTGTTAGCGATTTAAATCGATGATTATTAGTCGAACTTCAAACTAACCTATTTGGAAATAAAATGAAAATCATCAAATCCATTATTCTATTCGCTTCCCTTTTTGCAATAGCTTGCGCAGCTTTTTTACAGCTTTTAATACTGGTAACAAATAAATTATTTAATAAACATGATTATCAAATGTTATAGAGACATTTTAATTTAAACATTCAGTCTGTCTAAAGTGAAGGGACAAATAGTTTAAATTCGTTGATGCAGTAATGATGCCCACTACCAGTCAGGCTAGACTTTAAAAGCTTTTTTATCTGAGTTTACAGATTGATATATAAAAAATACCCTGACTAGGCAAGGTATTAATTATTACAGTTAAGAGGGTTATGCCTATCTTACAAATAGCCTAG
>CAJAHC010000595.1 GCA_903939355.1 uncultured Methylococcaceae bacterium
AACTATTAAACCAAGGATTCTAGTTTTAATCATGCCGGTTACGGGCGCACACGGCCATGTATATTTCCCCCATTGTATTACTTCAATAAAATAACCTACGCAATTACACTTAAAGGAGCCGGATTTAATATTTTATGGGAGTCAATACTAGGATTGTCTGTATTAGGTGGATTTTTTTCTCTTTCGGTGTCTGGCGCTTTCGAAAACAATTTGGATAACGAAATTGTATATCTTTAGGAAAAATCAATTTTTTATTGTTACGCCTACATCTGTAATCTCTGTGCTTTTAGACAGCTTAATTGCATAAGTATCAAGTGCGTTAATAATATCCTTATTACACTCACTGTTATTTCGCAATTCTTGTAATCTTTCCTGGTAGGCCACAAGTGTTATACTTGCTCCTACTTGTTGCCCTGATAGACGATTTTTACAAAAATCATTCCATCGCAACTGATCTTGAGCACTCAATGTATCGGGATAATTTCGCGCTCTATATCTAAACAACATTTCAGGTAGGCGCGGGTCAGTATAACTAAAGTCAGCTTTGGCTAATTGTTCTGGAGACAAGCTTCTAATTTTCGACATTTTCTGCTTATCAGCTTCAGAAAAAAATCCTCCACTATAAATCGATAGATCTGGATCAAATTCTTGTTCAGAATAACTATGACCACTAAATACAGCTACAATTTTTTCTGTCAATCCTGCGATAACTTTAAGCTTCTCAATGTTCATCCGACACAACACCAAATCTATAGCTAATCTTTGAGCATCTTCTGAGCTAATAACCGAAACGGGCGCTAAAACTGGGCATTTATTAATATGTACTGTTTTTAACGGTATTCTGTTAACACCTTCAGGTAAATCTTTAGTGGCTGTAAAAATTCGTTGCTGAATATCTTCCACCGATAAAGTTATTAATGCCTCTGGATCGACTGAAAGATCATAGACAATAACACCATTAGTATTAGTAGGATGCTTACATAGTGGTAAGACAATAGCTAATGAATTTTTGGTTGAAGCGTATTTACCGGACACATGCACAATAGGCTTAAAACTACCCAATTGAAGTAATTCTAAAACTTTACTTTTAACACGATGTAGCATAAGAAACTGATAAAGCTTTGGTTGGGCTTCCTTAACCAGTTTGGCAACACTTATTGTGGCATATACATCAGACAATGCATCATGCGCACTTTCATGAACAATACCATTAGCTATGGTTAATTGCTCAAGTCTTAAAGTTGGCATACCCTCTTCATTGACAGGCCATTTTACACCTTCAGGGCGCAATGCTCTTGCTGCCCTAAGCACATCAATCATATCCCAACGGGAATTGCCATTTTGCCATTCACGTGTATAGGGATCATAAAAATTACGATACAAGCAATTTCGGGTGACTTCATCATCAAATCGAAGATTGTTATAACCTAATGTACAGGTGTTAGGCTGAGAAAGTTGCTCATTTATCTGAGCAATAAATTTGGCCTCACAAACGCCCTTTTGTTCGGCCAACTGGGGAGTAATACCTGTTATTAAACAGGCATCGGGTTGCGGAAGATAGTCTGAGGCTGGCTTACAATAAATAACCAATGGATCATCAATTATATTGAAATCTTCATCCGTTCGAAGCCCTGCGAATTGAACCGGGCGATCTCGCTGAGGATCAGTGCCGAAGGTTTCGTAATCATGCCAATAAAAAGTTTGAATCATGATGGTGTTCGGTTATTTAAGCTAAATAGTAACAAAAGCTCTCAAAACATCTACACGACTAATGACACCAACAAGCTCGCCATCTTGAAATACAGGAAAACTTCTTACAGATGACTTATGAAACTTCTCAGCCAGATCAACAATGGAGGCCTGAGCATCAATTTTAAAAGTATCTGTAGTCATATATTCACTAACCTTACCACTCATGCCCTGGTTATAAATGCTTTCATGCCATCTTTTTCAGAAAACATACCAATCAAATGACCTTTGGAATCAATCACAGGGGCACATGTAATTTTATGATCCAGTAACTTCTTTATTGCATCAATTACATTATTATCTTTAGTCAAAGTGACTAAACGCTTTGCCATATAATCGGCTACCGTAATTTTTGCCAACATGATAATTACCTCGACATTGTTTATTAAAATAGGCCTTCTAAATAATAACTTACCCCTGATTTAATTGTGCTGCTGCCTCCATTTTCTTTCTTTTGTCACATTTCTCAACACAAACACACTCCGCTTTGCTCATGCCACCACCACAGGAACCTTTAATAGCGCGTCTGCCAAAAATAACACCTATTGCCATAATAGCAATAACAAATAACATCACAACAAATGTTACTAAAAAATAAGTCATGTTATCACTCCGTATAGTTAGTATAGATTAATGAAAATTAATATTTAATATAAACCCTGCAACAAAAAAAAACGAGGAAAGTACTAGCCCAACCTCGTTTTTTGAATCTTTCAACTTCTCTAACAATTACCCTGAAAAGTCGAAATCAATCAAGCTATTAACCACCAAAGTCATCCAACATGATGTTCTCTGGCTCTACCCCATTATCCAGTAACATATTTATTACTGAGGTATTCATAATTGGAGGTCCGCACATATAAAATTCACAATCCTCAGGGGCCGGATGCTTTTTAATAAATTCTTCATAAAGAATATTATGAATAAACCCCTTATAACCATCCCAGTTATCATCCGGTAATGGATCAGATAACGCAACATGCCATTCGAAATTATCATTTTCTCTGGCCAACATATCAAAATCTTCTACATAGAACATTTCGCGTTTGCTACGAGCACCATACCAGAAGGTTATTTTACGTTTTGATTTAATCCTTCGTAAAAGATCAAAGATATGAGAGCGCATAGGTGCCATACCTGCGCCGCCACCAACAAAAACCATTTCGGCTTCAGTGTCTTTAGCGTAAAACTCGCCATAAGGTCCTGAAATTGTACATTTATCACCTGGTTTTAAATCAAAAATGTACGATGACATAATTCCGGGAGGAACACTATCAGGAGCACCTGGTGGGGGTGTTGCAATACGAACGTTAAGCATAATTTCCTTTTCTTCAGGATAACTAGCCATCGAATAAGCTCGTAAGGCAGGCTCTTTAACCTCAGAAACATAACGCCACAGATTAAACTTGTCCCAATCTTCACGAAATTTTTCTTGAACCTGAAAATCACTGTACTTGGCAATATGTGAAGGGCATTCAATTTGAATATAACCACCTGCGCGATAATTAATCTCTTCGCCTGCAGGTAACTGAAGCACTAGTTCTTTAATAAAAGTAGCCACGTTATTATTGGACTTAACAGTACATTCCCATTTTTTTACGCCAAAGACTTCATCTTCGACTTCAATGCTCATGTCATGCTTTACCGAGACTTGACATGAAAGACGTTCGCCGTGAGCCGCTTCGCGCTTGGTAATATGCGTCAGTTCAGTAGGTAGGATTTCGCCACCACCTGAATGTACAATCACTTTGCACTGAGCACAGGTACCGCCGCCGCCGCAGGCTGAGGATACAAACAAACCATTATCAGCCAATGCTGTTAACAGTTTTGACCCGACCGGCACATGAATTTTCTTTTCATTATTAATCAGGATCTCAACATCTCCTTCTGCGACCAATTTGCTTTTAGCGCCGATAATAACAAATACCAGTGCGATAACAAAAGCCGTAAAAATAATGATCCCTAATAGAATTTCCAGCATTACACTACCTTCTTAAAGTTGGATTCCGGAGAAAGCCATGAAGCCAAGTGACATCAGACCCGCAGTAATAAAAGTAATACCCAAACCTTGCAAGCCGGCAGGAATATCACTGTATTTAAGTTTTTCGCGCACACCGGCCATAACCGTAATAGCCAATGCCCAGCCCAAACCACTGCCTACACCGTAGGTGACACTTTCACCAAAATTATAATCACGCTCAATCATAAATAAACTACCGCCAAGAATAGCGCAGTTTACCGTGATTAAAGGCAGAAAAACGCCCAAGGCAAAATACAACGCAGGAAAGAATTTATCTAAAATCATTTCCAGAATTTGTACCAAAGCGGCAATCATGCCGATACAGCTTAATAATGCCAAAAAGCTTAAGTCAACGCCGGTTATACCCATCCAGGACAAAGCATCTTCTTTTAACAAGGCATGATAAACCACGTTATTGGCCGGCACAGTGATGGCTTGCACGACCATAACGGCAATACCCAAGCCCATCGCGGTCGATATTTTTTTGGAAACCGCAATAAAGGTACACATGCCCAAAAAGAAGGACAGCGCCAGGTTTTCAATAAAGACAGCCTTTACAAATAAACTAATATAAGCTTCCATTAGTGATGCCCTCCTTCACCGTGCGCAATCGACATAATCTTGAATTCTACTTTTTCAGCTTGACCAGGTTTCCATTGACGTACCGCCCAAATAATCAAACCAATAATAAAGAAAGCACTGGGTGGCAATAACATCAAGCCATTTGGATCATACCAACCGCCGTCTTTAGTCAATTTAAAAACTTCGATACCCAGTAATTTACCGGAACCTAAAGTCTCTCTAAAAAACGCAACGATAATTAATATCAAGCTATAGCCTAAACCGTTACCAATACCATCCATGAAACTTTCTAAAGGCGGATTTTTCATCGCATAACCTTCAGCACGACCCATAACGATACAGTTGGTAATAATCAAACCGACAAATACCGATAATTGTTTACTGACATCGTATGCAAAAGCTTTGAGTATTTGATCAACCACAATAACCAAAGAAGCAATAATGGTCATTTGCACAATAATCCGGATACT
>CAJAHC010000596.1 GCA_903939355.1 uncultured Methylococcaceae bacterium
AAACAATCGGTCATCATGGACAGGAACACCCCACTCATAATCATGATAATGTTCTTCCAATGGACTTGAAAGCGCCCAGTTACATTTTTTTTGAAAGATTGCCACACTCATTAAATTCAAATGAAACTAGGAGTATAAAAGATACTACCTTTACTAACCAAGCACTCTTTATTTATACAGCTAATCCCAATGAACACGAACACCCGCATAACCGGTAGCTGGAGCACCTGGGCCTTTAAAGGTGGTTAAGGCATCGTCTTGAAAAGCATTCTGGCCTATTTGTCCAAACGAAGCATAATGATTATCAAATATATTACGTCCCATCGCATATAATTCGATATTCTTAGTCACTACATAACGTGCATTTAAATTAACCACCGCATAACCGGATATTTGGGCATATTGATTTTGATCATCTCCCCGCGCATATTGACTGGAAACATATTGCAAATCTCCTCCAAAGAAACCATTTCGAAACACTTCATATTCAGATCCAAACTTAAAGGTGTTTTGAGGGATACTTGGCATTCTTTTACCTGGGGTAACTAAATTCGTAATAGTCGGATCCTGCAAGCCATTACTCAATTCTTCCGTAGTTTGATACGTTGCATCAACAAATCCATAACTGACATACCAATTCAAACTTTCAAATACTAAACCACTCATGCCAAACTCAGCACCTTGTCGCTGGGTACCGCCTACATTTTGAAAAAAACCAGTAGTTGCATTTGTAGAGCTTATAAACAAGATATCATTAGTCGTCTGTGTCTGATATAAGGCAAAGTTCCATTTTAGAGCTTCATTGAAATTACCTCTCGCACCAACTTCATAGGTATGTGAAACCACTGCTTCTAAAGGCGGATCTGATACAAAACTATTCGGTAAAGAGCACGGTGCATCTTTATCAGCGCAACTTAACTCCAGCGCTGTAGGCACTCGAAAACCTTCATTGTAATTAAAATAAGTGGTGAGTTCTTTAAGCGGCGTATCTAATGAAAAAGCATCCAAGGGATTAAAGGTTAAGCCTGCAGATGGATTAATACGGGCAAAAGAGTGATTACCATTGAGTGTTGTACCTGTCTCTGTTGGAGGCATTTTATCAGCAGTTCGAACTTTGGCAAGCACATAGTTCATTGAGGCAGTAGTATGTAACCAGTCAAAAACAGAAAAGGTATTGGTTGCAAATAAATTTGTATATGCATTTTGTCCATTGATACTAACCCTAGTATCGACTGGCTCAGTCGCATTTTCATAGTAGCTTTCATTAAACACAGCATCCTGCTCACCCGATGTAAAATTTGTATTGCCATAATTGTAACCGCCACCAACTGTCAATTGGTTATCATGATTCATGACTTTATAATCAGAAGTCGTCTGAAGGTTAACCCCAGTTCCATTTTCTTGGGTGAGTGAGGTACCAATAGAGCCAGAATCTATTATATTTCCGCCAGCATCTTCACAGGTCGTCAAAGTAAAATCTGCTTCACAAGCTTCATTGGTATTACCATTTGAACTAGTGCTTTTATTATTTCTATTGTAAGCATTACCACTAACTTGTAATTTATCGGTTATAAAATGTGCGCCCTTTAAATTAACAAAGTACATCGTATGGTCTGTAATATCGGGCGCAGTATAAATACTCGTCCATTTTTGTTGCAACATATTTTCAGGCGTAGGGCCAACACCTTGTAAACTATTATCTGCAAAGGTAAATGAAAGATCCAGATCCGTGCGTTCATTTTCCCAACCAACCTTACCAAAGGCTTGATTTACACTAGACGGCGAATAAGGTCTCCAACCATTATCTTCAAAAATATTACCCGCAACATACCAATCAAAATTATCTTTGGACCCACCTATTTCAGCTTCGTAATTTTGACGTCCGTAGGAACCGCCACTCGCTTGCATATGATAACCAGGATGACTAACCCCACTTTTTGTCCTAACTGACAAAGCACCACCCAAGGTATTTAATCCAAAAACCGGATTAGATCCCGGTACCATTTCCATACTGGCAATTGCAATTTGGGGAATTAAATCCCAATTTACGGTATCTCCAAACGGCTCATTAATACGAACACCATCTTGAAAAACTGAAATGCCAATTGGGGTGCCTAATAATGGAGAGGCTTCAAAACCACGATAGGTAATATTAGGCTGATAGGGGTTATTCTGAACATCATTGAGATTGACGCTTTCCAAGCGACGATTCATGAAATCAGACAAAGAAAATGCTTCATGACGATGAATTTCTTCATCTTCAACAGCTTGAACATTTCCTGGGATTTTTTTTAATTCCAAGCCAGTATTACCGACAGGTGTATTACTAACTATATTGATATCTGGAAGCTCAAACAGATCAACAGGGTGCGCAGGACGAGCTAACTGTTCAGGTTTTGGGTCATTTTTTGTAGAATCCGTTGCATTATCGGCAACCTTACTATATATTGTATCTTTTGGTGACTTCACTGTAAGAACAGTTTCATTGTCAGGTGTTAAAGAAACATCGACAGCCATTACTTTAGCTGATATCAGGAAAAC
>CAJAHC010000597.1 GCA_903939355.1 uncultured Methylococcaceae bacterium
GCATTTGCCAAGCGATATGCCAAGATCCTGAAGTTGAACATACACTAGGGCCACAGAATCCTTCCACGCCAATATTGCAAGACCCAGCCCAACCGAACGGATACATTTTCATTAGCATGGCAATCGAACCAATTGCACAAATAGTATAGACAGTAGTACGAATTTTCAATTTCACACTAACCGGAATAAAATACATAGCAACCATATTGACAAAAAATGGTTGAAATGCCACATGTAAATAACCTAAAAGGGTGAGTATCTGATTATTCGGGTTATCACATAAATCAATATAAACGTAAGTTACAGCCTGCAATAACTCCATTAAGGCAAAATATGTTAATGGAATCCAAAGCTCTTTAGACTCTCCCTGTTTAAGTGCAACATACGCTGCAGTACTAAGACCTGCGACGGCTAAAACCCCTGACGCTTCACCACTCCAACACATAAAACCTTACCCTCTCTTTTATAATTAAAAAATAACGCCATTACAACTGCCTTTGCATTGTCTTGTTAACGTTAAATTATCAGTAATTTTTTAATGATTAATGGCTTAATTAGCGCAAACTTGACTATTGTATTACAAGTAGAGCTAAATTGAGAACGGGTTATATAATCGTTATGAGATCATCGAGATAAAAGTATTGCACTGGGATCATTTAACTTCCTATCTCAAAGTGTCGGTTTATTAAAATGACAGCTTATTTATTGCCCTTCTATTCACTGGATATACGACTATATGGGTATCCCAGCAAATGAATCATGATCAATTACTGAAGCAACCGTTCGACGAATAAGTTCGCAATTACTTTCCAAACTCATCATTCCTCCAATCCCAAGTGTAACGATCATCGCTTCAAAGGAATAAATGAGATGAGCTCGATATCTTTCTAGAAGCATATTGACGTCAATACCTGCAATACCATTGGCTTGGAGGCATTGAGCATAAATGGCTATAAGACGGACCTCATGCTCTCGTCGGACGGCAGGATCAAGTGAAGTTGATAGGAAATAAGCAATATCGCTGATGCCCTCACCAAAGCGCACAAGTTGCCAATCTAGTAAGCCAGGTTTGGATTGATGCCAGAATAAGTTTCCGGGATGACAATCATGATGAATAAGTGTTTGTGGTGCATCGTTAAGAAAACGCATTGCCTTTTTACGGTTACGCGCATAATGAAGAGCTTGAGAATGTAAGTCGGCGGGCACTAATTTTCCGGCCTTTCGCAATCCTCGCTTCATCAAAGGAACCGCCAAAGCGGTACCTAGAAAATCTTCAAGGCGACGTACTGGTCCATCTAACCAATTATAAGCATGATCAGAGTGGATATTATTCCAAAAATGGGCGTGAAGGTTAGCCATTTGTTCGACAACCAAAGCGGCTTGGGTGAATGTTAAAGCATCACCGGAGCTACCTAGAATAAAACCAATGTCGGTCATGTCGTTAAGGACGAGCGTTGCACCCCTGCCAAATTTGCTCTGTGCCCCTAAAGAACGAGGTATCGTCAGGGATAAAGGCAGATTTACTTCGTTATAAAAACGCACTTCTGTATGCAGTAATCTTGGTAGAGCAGTAACTATCTTTGCCCGCCAAGTAAGAGATGGTAACTTTACGAACCACTGTTCTGGAAAAACATCGGGGGCATTATGTTTAGTTTTGATACGTATACGTGTTGTTGTCCCAATATCAACTGAAACAAAGCTCACATCAGAAACAACTATATCTGAATGATGCTGGTTAACCACTCGCTGAGCCCAGTTGATGTTTAACTCACTGGGCTTACTAACTAAAATGCTATGCATGCTTTTATAATGTACACTTGAAATGTAGAGATGATTTTATTTTTTGGATCCTCTATTATGGCTTATAGGCTTCTCTATCTATATATATATCTATCGCGTTTTTCGGATTTATACTGGAAACAGGTAAATCTTGACCTGAACGCCAAGCGTTAACCGCTTCCTGTTTGTTTGTGCCTGTTACCATAAATATAAGATTATGCGTATTGCTTAATGCGCCTGCACTAATCGATACTCGTTCCGAAGGCGGCTTAGGAGAGTCATAAACAGCATGAACTAAGTCATCTTGCCCATGCTCATGCCCCGGAAATAAACTCGCAGTATGTCCATCCTCCCCCATACCGAGTAAAA
>CAJAHC010000598.1 GCA_903939355.1 uncultured Methylococcaceae bacterium
AGCGACACCAATTATCTGACAAGTGTAGCGAAACAAATGGCCATTAATTTACAAAATTCCAGTCAGGCTGATCATGTTCTAGTTCAACTTTCTACCGATGACACTGAAACGTTACACAACAAAAATAAGCCAATCATGGTTTATAATTTTCTGCTAAATAAAGGCGTCTTTTATCAAGCGAACCATTTGATTAATGGACCCATCAAACGAAAACAAAATCAGTCAGCCTTATTCACATTCGACTTATTAAGGCGTTATTTACAACAAAAACCCATGAATTTTCAAAACCCAAAAAACTGTTAGTATTACAGGACTCTTAAGTACCTTATGGAACTTTTTGAAACCATGGTGGCCACTCATGCAATCTATTATTTATTAGGTTATTGAAGATTATCCCTCCACCAGTTTTTGATAGTACGAACGACTGATGTTATAACTGGCTCCGTAAGGACTGCTATAGGTTCGTTGACTAAAACGGTATCTTCATCGTTTAAATCAAATTCATTCATTTCAACACCTGACTCATCTAGGATAGATAATGAACGATAACCACTGCTAATGCGTCCTGCCTCTTGCTGTAAGACCGCAATTTGGTCATGTGTAAGTAACTTAACCACAATATCGCGAACTGAAGTTGCACTTTCTATCCCCTGTGCAGCGGCCAGATTAAACCATAGATAAGCCTGTGGAAGATCTTTATTAATGGAAGTACCAGAATAATACATATCACCCAGATTAAACTGTGCTTTAGCGTTTCCCTGCCGGGCCGCCTTTTCGAGCCAGTAAAAAGCAGATTTATAATCCTGAACTACGCCTTGACCATTAAGCAACGCAAAGCCAAAACGATATTGTGCTTCAACCTGATCATGGCGAGCGGCTTTTTCGAACCACTTAACTGCCATCCTGTCATTCTTTACCCCCCTGGCAATTGAAGTGTGACGTAAACCCATTTTCAACTCGGCCTCTGGATAACCTCTTTCTGCAAGCTCCTTAATTTTATCCTGATAACCAATTTCAGCAGAGTCAATAGTTTTTGGGTGCTCATTAGAAACCATCCAAATAGCACCAAAAATTGGGATCAACAAAACAGCAAAAACCGTAAACCAAATCAGTCGTAAAGAATTCAATTCCTTAAAACGGAATCGACATACCTGACAACGATAAAACGTGTAAAAAAAAATATTTATCACACCGTCTGTAGTTTTTGCTGACGATCTTCTGTTATGCTCGCCACATCGCGGACAAACACGTATCAAATTAGACGACGATATAAAATTTTTATTTTCCTGATAAGTCTCTGATTTTTGCATATAACCCTCCTGTTCTGAAACAGGATAGTACGAGACTAAGCTTGCTACAAGTCTAAACGATAAGTCATTTAACTCTGTGTAGTATCATCAATTGATCACATCTTTGCTAATACAGCCGCGACAGTTTCGCCCATTGCTGCTGGTGTTGAACAGATAGTTACGCCTAATTCTTGCAATATAGCTACTTTTTCAGCGGCGCCTTCACCTGCTGAAGATATAATTGCACCGGCATGACCCATGCGCCGACCTTCTGGCGCAGTTAAGCCGGCAATATAAGCAATAACCGGTTTACTCATATGTTCCTTAGCAAAAAGTCCAGCTTCAACTTCTTGGGGTCCACCAATTTCGCCTATCATCAAAATAACCTTGGTTTCAAAATCTTGTTCAAATTTCTCCAGAATATCCCTATGAGAACTACCATTGATAGGATCTCCACCAATACCCACTGAAGTAGAAATACCGATACCCAAGCGCTTCATTTGATCAGCCGCTTCATACCCTAAAGTACCGGAACGACCTACGATTCCTACATTACCCTGCATGTAAATATGTCCCGGCATAATGCCAAGCATTGCCCGTCCAGGGCTGATTGTACCGGCACAATTTGGACCGGTAAGCACCATACGTTCTTTTTCCGAAAAACGACGTAAGAAATTTTTTACAGTCATCATATCCTGTGTAGGAATACCATCGGTAATCGCCACACAATATTTTATACCGGCATCAGCTGCTTCCATGATCGAATCAGCTGCAAAGGCGGGTGGTACAAAAATGATGCTAGCTTCTGCTCCAGCTTGTTGCACAGCTTCTTTAACGGTATTGAAAACCGGCAGACCTAAGTGAGTTTGACCACCTTTACCGGGGGTAATTCCGCCAACCACTTTTGAACCGTAATTGATCATATCCTGAGCATGAAATGAACCAATTTTTCCGGTAAATCCTTGAACGATAATTCGCGTTGTTTCGTTAATAAAAATAGCCATTTAAATCTCCAAAGCTGCTTCTTTTGCAACTACTTCATTACGTGCTTGTACCGCTTTTTCAGCTGCCTCTGCCAAGGTATCTGCAGTAATAATAGGCAACCCGCTTTCTGCAATGATGCGCCGACCTTCTTCTACGTTAGTTCCCGACAAACGAACAATTAAAGGCACCTTCATGTCAATTTTTCTGACTGCTTGTACTACGCCTTCAGCAATCCAATCACAACGATTAATACCTGCAAAAATATTAACCAACATTGCTTTAACTCCCTTATCCGCCAACACCAACCGAAAAGCCTTTTCAGTTCGTTCGGCTGAAGCACCACCACCCACATCCAGGAAATTAGCAGGCTCTCCACCAGCCAGTTTAATCATGTCCATAGTGGCCATTGCCAAACCTGCGCCATTAATCATACAGCCAATATCACCACCCAAGCCAACGTAACTCAAACCGCGATCTGCAGCCGCCATTTCGCGGGGATCTTCTTGCGTTTTATCGCGTAATTCTGATATTTTTAACTGCCGAAACAAAGCGTTATCATCAAATCCCATTTTGGCATCCAATGCAACCAATTCACCACTACGGGTAACAACTAAAGGATTTATTTCTAACATACTGACATCAAGAGCACGTAAAGCTCGGTAACAACCTTTAATGGTTTTAACGGCATGACTCATTATTTCAGCATCCAAACCCAAGGCAAAAGCCATCTCACGAGCTTGATAATCTTGCAAACCAACAGCGGGTTCAATATAAATCTTGGTAATGGCATCAGGGTTGTTGAGCGCCAACTCCTCAATTTCCATACCGCCTTGGGCAGAACCAACCATTACAATCCGCTCAGAACTACGATCAACTAAAAAACAAAAATATAATTCCTTGGCAATGTCTGTTCCGGCTTCAATATATAGTCTTGAACATACTTTACCTACTGGGCCAGTTTGATGAGTAACCAGTCTTCTACCCAACAAATAGTCAGCAGCTACTTCAACTTCATCATGGGTTTTACAGATTTTAATACCACCTGCTTTACCTCTTGCGCCCGAATGGATTTGTGCTTTTACTGCCCAAACATGCCCGCCGATTTCACGCGCTCGCTGCACAGCATCTTCCGGACTATATGCCAGGCCGCCTTCAGCGATTTTAATCCCATAACCGCTTAATATGTCTTTTGCTTGATACTCATGAATATCCATAGCATCTCCCTTGTTGATTTTTTATCAAAATAATAAAGTAAACTTAATTCAAGACAATTTTTTGTCTCAAACCTACCAACCTTATTTAGTTTTTGCGGCAATTGCCTCAGCAGCTTTTACCACATTATTGGCCATTTTTTCCGAAGCCGCATCTATTAATCGACCATCCAACGCCGCCGCACCTTTTCCTTGTGCTGCTGCTTCTTTTAATGCGATTAAAATACGCTTTGCTTTTTCAACTTCAGCAGTAGGTGGCGTAAATATTTCGTTGGCTAATTCAACTTGCGAAGGATGAATAGCCCATTTTCCCTCACAACCTAAAGCGGCAGCTCGTCTTGCTGCTAACTTGTAACCATCAGGATCTTTAAAATCTCCAAAAGGCCCGTCAATTGGACGTAAACCGAAAGCACGGCAAGCGACCGTCATACGACTTATAGCTGAATGCCATTGATCACCCGGATAATCCGGATTTAAACCGCCGATATTAGTTGTTCTTGCACGATTACTTGCCGCATAATCAGCAACACCAAAATGCATTGCTTCAAGACGACCTGAGGCCCCGCAACGCGCAATATCTTCAACATTCGCCATGCCTAATGCAGTCTCTATTAACGCTTCGATGCCTATTTTATTTTTCAGTCCTTGTTGTTTTTCCAATTGGTTCAGCATCGCTTCAACCATATACACATCAGCATAAACGCCGACTTTAGGAATCAAAACCGTATCCAGTTTTGCACCACACTGCTCAACCAGATCAACCACGTCCCTAACCATATATTGTGTGTCCAACCCATTAATCCTGACGGAAATCGTAACCCCGTGACCCTTCCAGTCCATATCATTGATAGCTTCAATGATATTTTTTCGCGCACGTAATTTATCGTCGGGGGCGACTGCATCTTCAAGATCAAGAAAAATAAAGTCTGCACCACTTTTCATCGCCTTTTCAAACATCTCCGGACTAGATCCTGGAACCGCTAACTCACAACGCTGAACACGTTGAACTGACGCTGTATATAAAGTGTGACTCATTTATTCATTCCTAATTTAATTAGTGTAAAGTACGCTGCTTGATTGTTTCTTCTAATTAGCCCAAAGGCACTCACGGAAACAAATAAATCGTCCATTCTACTTTTAGCGCAACTAAAGTCAATTATTAACGCGTGCTTTTCAGCTTAAAATTATAATCAAATCTTGCTGATTACTGGTGCCTATGTCATTATTACCAATTTTTTGGGTATTTAGCGTAAATCCCTAAATCCAGAATTATAATTCAACTACCTAATCAAGAGGCAATACCATGGCTGGTCGTAACCACCTATATATTCCAGGCCCTACCAACGTGCCTAACGAAATCCTGAATGCGATGCACATTACTATGGAAGACCATCGCTCACCTGTTTTTCCAAAACTACTAACCCCCCTATTACAAGATCTGAAAAAAATATTCAAAACCGAGTCCGGTCAAGCTTTTGTATTTCCTGCTACAGGAACCGCCGGCTGGGAAGTTGCCCTCACAAACACTTTAAATCCGGGGGATAAAGTTTTGATATACCGCTTCGGTCAATTCAGTCATTTATGGGCTGAAATGTGCAAACGTTTGGGCTTCGATGTCGAAATTCATCAAGAAATCTGGGGAAAAGGCATTCCCCTCGACAAATTGGAAGCGCGCTTAAAAGAAGATACTCATCACGAAATTAAAGCTGTTTTAGCAACGCATAATGAAACTGCAACCGGCGTTAGAAGTGACATTGGTGGCGTTCGCAAAGCCATGAATGCAGCAACTCACCCCGCTCTATTATTTGTTGATGGCGTCAGTTCTATTGCCAGCCTAGATTTCCGCATGGATGAATGGGCTGTTGATGGCGCAATCAGCGGCTCTCAAAAAGGTTTTATGATGCCGGCAGGCGGGGCTTTTTTGGCATTTAGCCAAAAAGCCTTAAAAGCAACTGAAACATCAACCTATCCACGCTGCTTTCTAGATCTAAGAGATCAAATGACTGCCAACAAAGATGGTTATACACCTTATACACCTGCCTTACCCATTTTATACGGCTTACGCAAAGCATTAGATATGCTGCTTGAAGAGGGCTTAGAAAATGTGTACGCACGCCACTTTCGCTTGGCCGAAGGCACTCGTAAAGCAGTAGCCGCTTGGGGTTTAACAATATGCGCACAGCCAGGCTTTGAATCAGATACTGTCACAGCAATTATTGTTCCTGAAGACAAAGATGCACGCACGGTCATAAGCACTGCCTTTAGTAAATATAATATTTCTTTGGGCGCGGGCCTTTCCGAACTTACCGGCAAAGCCTTCCGGATTGGCCATGTTGGTGATATGAACGACGTTTCTATGCTGGGTGCCATTGCTGGTGTTGAAATGGCCTTATTGGATTGTGGTTTTGATATAAAACCTGGCAGTGGCGTAGCTGCAGCTATCGAGTATTATCGAGCGACTGCGAAATAAACTGAACTAAGCATAAGTAACTCGGATATTCTATCTGAGTTACTCTAAACCACGAATACAGCCAATAAATATATTTAACCTAACAGTTAAAATTAGAATGGGAATACTCTATGAGCAAACCTAAAGTCATCGTCACTCGTAAATGGCCCGCCGAAGTCGAAGCGCAATTAAGAGCACTTTACGATGTGCAACTGAACGAAAGTGACATTCCCATGACGGCAAATGAACTTAAACAAGCCTTGCTAACTGCCGACGCATTACTACCAACTGTCACCGACCTAATTACTGCTGACATACTTAATATTGAGAACAAACGTACTAAAATTATTGGTAACTTTGGTGTCGGTTATAACAATATCGATATCAATGCAGCGAAAGCTCAAGGCCTAGTTGTTACTAATACCCCACATGTTTTAACCGATTGCACTGCTGATATTGCCATGTTACTGCTACTGATGTCGGCAAGACGAGCTTCTGAAGGTGAGCGTCTGATTCTACAACAGCGATGGACAGGATGGAAGCCAACCCAATTAATCGGACAAAAAGTAACCGGAAAAACATTAGGATTAATAGGCTTTGGTCGAATAGCACAAGCAATGGCAAAAAAAGCCCATCATGGCTTTGGCATGAAAATTCTGTTTTATGCACCCTCACAGCCGGCAAAAACTATAACTGATAATTTACAAGCTATTCGATGCGAAACTATCGAGGAACTTCTTAGGGAAGCCAATTTCGTTTCACTACACTGCCCAGGTGGGGAGGCAACTCGGCATTTAATTAACGAACAACGCCTAAAAATAATGCGTCCGTCAGCGCATTTAATCAATACTGCTCGAGGAGATGTGGTTGACAGCAAAGCGCTAATTAGGGCATTAAAAGAAGGCTGGATTACCGGTGCCGGTTTAGATGTCTACGAGGGTGAGCCAAATATAAATCCAGATTTTTTGACTCTCAATAACGTTACGCTCTTACCTCATTTGGGTAGTGCTACCGAAGAAACGCGAATAGCAATGGGTAATTGCGTATTAAAAAATATCACAGCTTTTTTTTCGGGCCAAAGCCCTGAAGACAGAGTTGCTTAAAACCAATAAATCGTGCAGTATTATCCTATACTATTTTCCATATCCGTTGAGATTGCCATAAAAATACGCTTAGACATCTCCCATACAAAACAAATGCTTAACAGCATTTCGCTCTTCTATTAACTCCGCCTCAGTTAGTGTTATTTTTTGCATGCTAAATTCATTAATATCCAAGCCCTTTACAATAATGACTTCACCATTAACCACCATTACCGGAAATGAAAAAAACAGATCGTTAGCAACACCGTAACTTCCATCGGAAAGCACTCCCATACTTACCCAATTTCCTTGCTCAGTACCGAACACCCAATCTCTCATTTGATCTATCGCTGCATTAGCAGCTGATGCGGCACTAGATTGGCCTCTAGCTTTAATAATAACCGCACCTCTTTGCTGCACAGTGGAGATAAATTCATTAACAAACCAACTCTCATCCACCAAAGATAGTGCATCTTGTCCTTTAACTCTTACATGGTGTAAATCCGGATATTGTGTAGTCGAGTGATTCCCCCAAATAATCATATTATTTATATCAGTCGCCAGAACACCACATTTATCAGCCAACTGACATATAGCTCGATTATGATCTAGTCGACTCATTGAGGAAAAGTTTTCCGGAGCCAAATCAGGTGCGTTTTTTAATGCAATCAAGGCATTGGTATTTGCGGGATTACCAATCACCAATACTTTTACATTTCTTGCAGCTACTTCATTTAAGGCCTTACCTTGTACCGAAAAGATTCCTGCATTAACTTCTAGCAGATCTTTACGCTCCATCCCAGGACCTCTTGGATGCGCACCTACCAAGAAAGCATAATCTACATTTTTAAAGGCCACCATAGGGTCATCAGTTATTTCAACTCTATGTAGCAAAGGACTGGCACAGTCATGTAACTCCATAACTACGCCTTGTAACGCATTCATTGCCGATTTTAATTCCAACAAATGCAAAACTATCGGTTGATCAGGACCTAATAATGATCCTGCCGCCAAGCGAAAAAGTAAAGAATAGCTAATCTGTCCGGCTGCACCAGTAACTGCTATATGAATGGGTGTTTTCATTTTTTTTCCTTAATATTTAAAATATACAAAGTCTATTTTAATAAAACTTAATTGAATATTCTTCAGCCTTTACCCCCAGTCAGATAATAGCCGAACTCATCTCATCTTTACTTTTTTCCATAAATTCGTCACTTGCAATATAGTGCAATCGTATCATTCCTGTCGCAGTAAAAACACCGAATAATCAAGTAGCATAATAACGGCACATTTTTTTTATCGGGTATAATAAACAAAAAACTATCACATTAACGAATAAACACGGGTAAGTTAATGAAAAAATTACTATTCCAATTCGACACAGACATTCACCCATCCGTTTTTGACACTGTTGTGGGCTATGATGGTGGTGCTGATCATGTGATTGGATTTGGGGGATTAAAATCAGAAAACATAACTGGACTGGTGGAGGGTGCCATTTTTACACGCGCGCCTAAAGACAAAAAGAATACCGCGATATTTGTGGGTGGTAGCGACATCCTTGCAGGACAAAAATTATTTAAAACTATACAAGACTGTTTTTTTTCCGGGTTTAAAGTCTCAGTGATGTTGGATAGTAACGGCAGTAACACAACTGCAGCGGCAGCCGTTGCGAAGCTGGCATCCAGCGGCATCTTGGTCGGCAAAAAAGCCGTAGTCTTGGCCGGTACGGGTCCCGTAGGGCAGCGTGCGGCGGCTATGCTTGCTAAAGAGGGCGCCAACGTTTCTATAACCGCGCGAAAAATGGAACGTGCCGTTGAGGCCTGTAACAACATAAAATTACGTTTTGATGTTGATATTACGCCTGTTGAAGCAATCGACAATAATGCCAGAGCCCTTGCAATTGCAGATGCTAATATTGTTTTGGCAACCGGAGCAACCGGCGTTGAATTACTCACAGCAAAGCAATGGCAATTTAACAAAAACATTGAAATGATAGCCGATGCCAATGCAACTCCACCGCTTGGTATTGGTGGAACCGATATGATGGATAAAGGCAACCTTCGTCATGGCAAAATTATTTGGGGCGCAATTGGTTTTGGTGTATTAAAACTTGCCCTGCATCGCGCATGCATTGCCAAACTTTTTGAAGATAATCAACAGGTTCTTGATGCTGAAAATATCTTTGCTTTAGCTAAAGAAATGGCTTAATTAATTCTCTTTTCAATGTTCCATACAGAAAACTCATCAATCTTTTCATCAAGAAGAGATGTCTTAAGTATTTTTCAAGCGGGCGTAAGTGCCGCAGATCCTTATCAAGCGGTTAAAAACTGTTTGCATGTTGACGATCACCAGTTGGAATTTCTGCTGGATTTGAAAGATAAAACTAATACACGTAAAGGAACATGGTCAAAAGTTCACCTAATTGCTTTTGGTAAAGCTGCTTGTGCTATGGCAAAAGCAGCTCAAGAGATTATTCCCTCCCATTTACAATCGACGACTGGCATTGCTGTAACCAATTATGAGAATGTTGTAGCAGTTGAACACATCGAGGTCATCGGTGCGTCGCACCCACTTCCTGATCAAGCAGGACTTAATGCAGCAAAAAAATGTGCTGGGCTAATAACCCTTGCACAAGAAAATGAACTGGTTTTAGTACTGGTGAGTGGCGGTGGCTCTGCATTAATACCTTACCCCGTAGACTCAATTTCTCTTCAAGAAAAAATTGCCACTACTGATTTACTTCTTGCTTGTGGCGCAACAATCAATGAGATTAATTGTGTCCGTAAACATTTATCGTTGCTAAAAGGGGGGGGGCTTACCAGGCTTGCGGCACCTGCCGACCTACATGCTCTTGTTTTATCTGATGTTTTAGGTGATGATTTAAGTGTTATTGCCAGCGGCCCAACTATCCCGGACTCCAGCACTTATGCCGATGCAATCAACGTTTTCAAAGATCAAAATATTTGGGACAAAGTTCCAACAAAAGTGCAACAACATTTAGAGAAAGGCCTTGCAGGTAAAACAAAGGAAACACCAAAACCTGGTGATAATGTATTTAAAAATACGACCTATACCTTAATTGGCAGCAATGCCATTAGCCTTAATGCAGCACTAATGACTGCAAAATTATTAGGCTACCAAGTACAACTGTATAATACTCATCTTTGTGGTGAAGCAAGAAATGTGGCTGAACAATGGGTCCATTATGCAAAAACCATACTCGATAAAGGCATCGACAAACCAACGGCTTTTTTGGCAGGCGGTGAAACCACTGTCAC
>CAJAHC010000599.1 GCA_903939355.1 uncultured Methylococcaceae bacterium
ATTTCTCCAAAGCTCTAACACGCCCTTCATTACGGGTACGCCGGGCTTTTACACCCTGCCTGATCCAAACTTCTTCATCTGCCAATTTTTTGTCAAATTCTGCATTCTGATTAGCTTCATCTTCAAGAGCTGCCGCTTTTCGAACCAGATAATCATCATAACTACCCGCCCAAGACACCAAGTTACCGCGATCCAAATCAACAATTCGAGTGGCGAGTTTTTGCAAAAATGACCGGTCGTGGGTAACAAATAAAACAGCACCCTGAAAGTTGAGCATTTGTTCTTCCAACCAAGTGATGCTTTCAAAATCCAGATGATTGGTAGGCTCATCAAGCAATAAGACTTCAGGCTCTATTACCAAAGCCCTAGCCAAAGCTACACGACGTTTCCAACCTCCAGATAAATCAGAGATTTTTAATTCTCCAGGCAAATCAAGCTTGTTTAGAGTGGTTTCAACTCGCTGTTGAAAGTGCCACCCATTGTGAGACTCGAGCTTATGCTGTAAATCACCCATCTCATTGAGTGCTTTATCATCATCGTAATCCATAGATAAAGTCAGCGCATGATATCGAGTAATCCATTCACCTAACTCACCCAAACCACCGGCAACGGCGTCATAAATAGTGGCGTCATCCGGCAAATCAGGTGATTGTTCCAACCAAGCCAGTCTTAATTCAGGTTGACGCCAAATATCACCGTGATCTGGAAGTACATTTCCGGCGATAATTTTCATTAAAGTAGATTTACCTTCACCATTTCGACCTAACAGGCCAACTCTTTCTCCCGCATCCAATTGGAAATCAGCATTTTTTAATAAAGCGTGCGTTCCATAAGCAATGGAAATGTTTGATAAACGTAATAAGGGCATTTTAGAGTTTCGTCAGATGGCAAATAGAGATAGTTACAAAGGTATTATATAGAATAATAGGCTCATCATTAGTACAAAGTTAAAAACTCTTATTTAGCACGCAAGCTATATCCAACAATATCAATACAAAATCAGTTAGTTCTGGGCGTTATATATTCAAACAACTTAATTATTTCTGCAGAAAAGGGTAATCTGTATAGCCTTTTTCGGTACCACCGTAAAACGTAGTGGCATCAGCCTTATTCAAAGGAGCATTTAACTTGAAACGTTCAACCAAATCGGGATTGGCTATATACAATTGACCAAAAGCAACAGCATCAGCCAAGCCCTGATTAATAGCGCCTTCAGCACGCAACTTATCATAACCACCACAAACAATCAGCATCCCTTTATAAGCTTTACGGAGAACAGCAAGACTAACAACTTTCGCACCGTGCCTAACATCCCCTTCTAGGGCATCAACTATATGCAAATACGACAGTCCAAACCGATTCAATTGACCTAGGAGATAAACAAAAAATGTTTCCGGATCAGAGTCAGTCATATCATTAAATGTACCGCTAGGAGAGAGCCGGATGCTTACACGCTGTGCACCCCAGACCGATATAACTGCTTCAGTAACTTCAAACAGTAATCTTGCTCTGTTTTCAAAACTACCACCGTAACAGTCAGTTCGCTCATTGCTACCATCACGTAGAAATTGATCCAGTAAATAACCATTAGCGCTATGTATTTCGACACCATCAAAACCGGCTTCCAAAGCATTTTTTGCCGCTTTTCGGTAATCTTCCACAATACCCTGAATTTCATCAGTTTCTAGAGCTCGAGGCGTGACAAACATCTGCATACCAGTAGGCGTTAATGCCTTACCCTTTGGGGCAATAGCAGAGGGCGCAACCGGTAAGACACCCTGATGAAAGTCGGGATGAGAAATACGCCCAACATGCCAAAGTTGTAGAAAAATGTGGCTATTTTGTGCATGCACCGTTTCAGTGATTTTTTTCCAACCTGACACTTGCAATTCATTATAAATACATGGCGTTGCTGGATAACCGATCCCCTGCGGAGATATTGGCGATGCTTCCGCAATAATTAGTCCTGCACTGGCCCTTTGCCCATAATAGATTGCCATTAGATCGTTAGGAATGTTTTGAGGAGCGCGCATACGAGTTAAAGGCGCCATCACAATGCGATTGGGTAAGTTATAACATCCAATTTTAATCGGTGTTTGAAGCTGTATTTTCATAAATTAATTAAGTTTACAATTTAAACAAAAGAATAGATCCGGGGGTTGCTATATTTCAAATTCATTTCGATCATTAGCGCTTTATAACACCAAAAATCAATTTTCCTTAACTGTTATCCAACTATATAAAACATAAAATTTATAGCACTTGCTTTTTTAATAGTCATTTATTTCATAGTGCTATAGAAAAATAGCTTTCATGTTCGATAAGTTAATGCTCAATAACTCAATGCGTTATCTTAACTTTTGCATGATGACTACAATAAAAATACAAGAAGGTCACTTTGATCAAAAATGTTTCTTTGTCTATTATTAATCAATGTCCATCTTTGTATCATTTTATCGATAGTTTATGACAAATAAAGCTCACCAAATCCCAACAAATAATATTTTCTTACGCCTTAAAAATGCAAGATAGCCACGATTACTTTACTCTCTAGGCACCTATGCTTTTTACTAGCGCTCTATTTGCTTTTATTTATTTACCCATTGTATTTGTTGGCTTTTTTACATTAGGGCGTTATTCCCCAAAATCTGCAGCCACCTGGCTTTTTATAGCATCAATAATATTCTATGGATATTGGATGCCCAAATTTACTATTCTTCTTATCGGCTCTATTTGCTTTAATTTTTGGGTGGGATCACGCATCTCAAAGTTAATATCTACAACAAATAGCGGGCGGAGCAATGCGCGCTGCTGGCTAATTGGGGGAATTACAACAAATTTATTTTTACTCGGATATTTTAAATACGCGAATTTTTTTCTTGATAATTTGATGCTAATTTCCAATCAGCATTGGCATTATGAATATATCTTATTACCAATTGGTATTTCTTTTTTCACTTTTACACAAATCGCTTTTCTAGCAGATACCTTTCAAAAAGGGATTAGGGAATATGGATTCATTCATTACGGCCTTTTTGTAACCTACTTTCCCCATCTTATTGCAGGCCCAGTTCTTCACCACGCACAAATGATGCCCCAGTTTCAGGAAGCAAATACCTATAAAATTAATGCGGCTACCGGCCTTGCTATTTTTGTCTTAGGTTTGTTCAAAAAAAATGTAATGGCGGATGGCATAAGTCCTTATGCCGATGCAGTTTTCAATGCCGCCGAGTCTGGTTTAATCCCAAATTTCAACGAGGCATGGATCGGGGCACTTGCCTATACTTTCCAACTTTACTTTGATTTTTCAGGCTATTCCGATATGGCAATTGGACTATCCTGGATGTTTAATATTCGTTTACCTTTCAATTTTAATTCACCCTATCGGGCAGTAAATATTCAGATTTTTGGCGAAGATGGCATATGACCTTATCTAGCTTTTTACGTGATTATCTTTATATTCCACTTGGGGGAAATCGTAAAGGTAGGTTTTATCAAAATCTTAATTTATTAGTGACGATGTTGTTAGGAGGGCTTTGGCATGGTGCAAGCTGGAGTTTTATATTATGGGGAGGGTTGCATGGCACCTTTCTCATGGTCAATCATAGTTTTCAATCGTTAGTAAATAAGTACTTTAAAGGCGAGAGCACTAATTATCCCTTGGTATTTTTGAGTTGGTTATTAACCTTTACCTTGGTTGTTGTAGCTTGGGTTTTTTTTCGAGCGACAAGTTTTTTAAGTGCAATACGAATTTTGGAATCAATGGCAAAACCAAAATTAGCATATTCATTTGATACCATCCATCCACTTTTTTGGAATCAGGGCTTACATCCTGAAATCGGCCTGCTATTTTGCACTCTGCTAGGTGGCATCGCATTCTTTCTACCAAATAGTAACCGAATTGGTGAAGTTATACATCAGTTTTGCCGGCAACGAATCACAGTACAACCGGTCATTATAGGCATGGCTTCTACATTTAGCGTACTTTTAATTATCATTAACAGCTTACGAACATCAACCAACACATTTATCTACTTCAACTTCTGATTATGCAATTTTTGTATCGTCTAGCTCTTGGGATTATTGGTGCATTATTTACTGCCGAGATTGTACTGCGCTTTTTACCTGTTTCAACTTCCACTGAAACAGGCTACTATATTACTCCTTGAATTATGACCTACCCGGCTCATCATCAATTCGTTATGGCCACTGGCTGGAATCTTAGCAATGCGCACCTCTATCGAACAAACAACTACGGATTTTTAACTCATCTTGACTTCCTGCCAAATCCTAAAGCGATTGCTTTAATTGGAGATAGTTACGTAGAGTCGAATATGCTGGTAGAAGATGATCGTCTCAATAAACAACTAGAAGACAAATTAAAGAACCGCCCCGTATATGCATTAGGAGGTCCTGGCTCAAGCCTAATGGATTACTCAGAACGCGCTCGTTTTGCACAGGAACATTTAGGAATACGTGATTTTGTATTTATTATCGAACTCGGAGATGTTCGTCAAACACTTTGCGGCTCAGGAAATATTCATGGCCCGTGCATTGATCCTGTTACATTCTCACTACGATCAGAAACCAAGATCATAAAATTAAGCTTGGCAAAAAAAATACTACGTCAATCGGCACTGGCACAGTATCTTTTTTCTCAATTGAGATTCAAGCCAGAAGAACTTCAAAAAAAATTATTCGAAAATACAACGCCTGAAAAAACAAAAATTCCCACTACCTCTTCTCACCAACTTAAAGTTCAAGAAGATGTAAGACCTATAGTAGCCGATCATGTGATTTCGGCTTTTTTATCAAGCTTACCGAAGATTAAAGGTGGCCGCTTGATATTAGTCTTGGATAGTTATCGAGATTACTTAACGGATACCAATCCAACCCAAACACCTGTTCGGGATCGTTTTATTCAGCTTGCTCAACAAGCAGGAATAGAAGTAATTGACCCCAACCCTATTTTTAATGCTTTTTCACATAAGACAGGGCTTAGTTTGAGCGTCAGCCCAACAGATGGGCACTGGAATCGCTTGGCACATGGTTTGATAGCCAATGCGATTGCAAACCAATTAGCACCTATTAAAATAAATCACTAATAACCCGACTATATCGACCATAACCCTCCCGATCGTGGACGAATCCTTAAAAAGAAAAGAGTCCATTGGAGAATTAGGAGCGTTACAGCTAACTGCTTAATTGGAAAGCACAAAACTAAGCCTTATTAGCATAATGAGGGTCGCCTTGTTAAACCAATTCGGAATTGGTCTCATAAAACCTGAAAACCCTAAATGTA
>CAJAHC010000600.1 GCA_903939355.1 uncultured Methylococcaceae bacterium
CCTATCTTCCTCTGTCTGTTTTACTTCTAACCTTTTAGATGATTCTTTTTTATAATAATCATCGAGATTACTCATTTAAACCACTCCTCGTCATATATTTTGATGATGTAAGCGAACTTCTCGAGAGCAGAAGTCGCTCAATCAAGATAATTAATATATAACATCAAAAGTTAAATAAGTCAATAAAAACTGACGCGTAAATGCAATTCAAACAAATTATTTGGAAGATTGCAAACTTATTATATAGTCTTAAATCCACAAACTAGCGCAAACAGGTGTATCATTAAACTAAGGTCATCTTAAGGAGTTTAATAACATGCAAAAACTAAAAACATGGTTCCATAATTTATCTTCAGTCGGTAAAGTAAGCGTTATTGCTGTAATTGCTCTTAGTGGCTTATTCACGGCATCGGCAATGTCTACGCCATCAAATACTCCAGAGACTGTTCCATTAAACTCTACTAATACAAATTCATCTTTAAATAAAATTGAAGAACAAACACCAGTAATAAGTACAAAAACTGAAACCACGACCGAATCTGTACCTTTTGATACGACAACCGTTGATACTAGCGATCTTCCTAGTGGTCAGACTAAAGTTCAAACAGAAGGTGTTAATGGTGAGAAGACTATTATATATACCATAACACTGACTAACGGTATCGAAACAAATCGAACATCTCAAGAAACAATTACCAAAGAACCTGTTAATAAAGTAATTCAAAACGGTACTTATGTAGCACCAGTAAAAACAAGATCTAATTGTGACCCCAACTATTCTGGATGTGTACCAATTGCTAGTGACGTAGATTGTTCCGGCGGTAGTGGTAACGGCCCAGCTTATGTTAAGGGCCCAGTTCAGGTTATTGGTCGTGATATTTATGGTCTTGATCGCGATGGTGACGGTTGGGGATGTGAGTAAATAAACCTCTTTTTTTATTAGCAGCCATGCACGATTGGTAACGCATACCAATGTGCAAATACCCGAATCGTGCAAATCGTGTTAAATCGTGCATAAACGTGTACAATCGTGCAAATCGTGGTGTAATCGTGGACAATCGTGTAAATCACGAAATATATTTGCAGAATTGTCTCAAAGGTGACGTCCTAACACAACGTGACTAGGCTAATATCAAAGAGATAAAAATCAGGTTTATAAAACGTGTATTATTGCATTAAATCGTATAATATTGTGGTGCAATGAGATGAGGTTGTATCAGAGGTGACGTCCTAACACAATGTGACTAAGCTAATATTTAAGCTAAAATATCTTATAATACAAAGATCAAAAGATAAAAGTAGATATGAAAATAGCCTCCCTCATTGTTGTTAGCAATCGAGGGAGGCTGGTTAGTGGTATCAGATAAGTTATTTCGCTAGAAGCTTCAAATGTAGGTCACGACGACCCCATGGGGTACGACTATGAGCCCACATCACTTCCATAAGAGATGAAGCCGTCTCTATTATTTTTTCTAAAGCCTCGGATTTAAACTCACTGCTAAATAGGACGTGCTCATATACCCACACCCAGTGTTCAAACAAAATAGCTTTCTCTATAGCTTTAGTTATAGCTAACACTCTCAGATTTCCGTTGGATGTGTTAAGGGCATGATTGAATACTTGCACACAATCATTGAACGAATGACCTTCTTTGAAATAAACATTTAGCAATGTCTCCAGCTCTTTAACATTAAGATTAATTTTAAAGCTCTCTGCGAGTTTCTCTGCCGTTGTTTTATCATATTCAGCCATAATGAATCTCCTCCTCTTTAATTAAGCCCGTAGGCTAAGTGTCCGTAACGTGCTTAATTTGTTACGGTTTACGCTACCTTTCTAGTGAAGAAGGGCAGAGCAAACCATAACAATGAGAGGGGAACTTATCTGATTTAAAATTGCTATATTAACTTTGATTGGTAATATTATCGCAATTATATAATAATCATCTTACATTAGCAAGTATTGGTAAGATATAAATAAACCCGTAACGTATCCTCGAACATTCTTCACTGTAGATATTAATCATCAGTACCTTACATAAAATAAAATTATGATATATTCATTTCTTGGTCGTAGACGGCTCTTCTTTTATCCTCGAAATCTCGACAGTAACTAGGCAATTCCGCAAACCCTCCATAGAGAGCTTTCTCGTGCC
>CAJAHC010000601.1 GCA_903939355.1 uncultured Methylococcaceae bacterium
AGGCTTTGATCGAGAGGTCTACACTTTGCCTTGTCGTTTAACAAAGTCAATGAGGTGAGAAAATGGCAAAAGTATCAGGTCCGTTAATGTCAATGGACGCATCCGGTAAATTTGGGGGTGCGTTAGTCTTTAGCAAATGGAAAGGCCGTAACGTGGTACGGCAATTAGTCATACCCGGCAACCCGAACAGTGCCGGCCAAGAAGCCGCACGCAACCGAACGCGTGTCACCGGTGCCCTACAAAGCTGGGTTAACAGTACCACCATGACTGCCGCTGGACAAACCTTAACCGATAAGGCGCGCATTAAAGCCGTCACTCCCGGTGGTTTTGCCTGGAACGGTTTTTTAACACAAACCTTGATTGGTTCCGGTGGTTTAACCTACGATGCCGCCACTGCCGCTTATGCAGCACTGACGGCACCCCAGAAAGCGGCCTGGGAAACAGCCACCGATGACATCGTACCGGTTATCAGTGATGTCTACCAAACTGAAGAAGGCGGTGGTGCAGGCACGCCCATCACCGATGGTGAAGTGTTCTTTATCCTGCAATACGGTTTAAGTTTATTAGGCTTGGCCGATATGCCGGGTGCCGTACCACCTGTTTATAGTTAACACAGATGTAACCCGTCAGCCCCGTTAAAAATCGAAAACTGCCTACCACCTGTTTTGATTTTTACAACCCCAACAAGTAATTGTTGGGGTTTTTTTTGGGTTTATTTATAAAGACTATTAAAGATAAGTACTGTGACTTTTTATGGTAAATGCTTTTATACTCGCTAACTTACCGTGCCGACCTAAAACCAGCATAGAAAAAACAACAGATTAACCATAAAAACAAAAATAACTTTTTTAATTTGAGCGTTATGCATAGGTCTTACGAAGGTTTAACTTGTGGAGTAAGTATTAAATGATAGTTATAACTTTATGTTTTTATCGTCAAACTACTGCTAATAAGATATTTCAATCGGTATTTATTTCGATGTAACGCTACAATCTAATAATCTTGATCTTAATCACTAGAATAATGATTTTTTATATCTGAATTTCTTTTTCGCCATAAACTCCAATAATGCAGGTTTTGCCTCGGTAAGATACTGATTTGCAGTGTTGGTGGCCATGGAAAAAATACTTGGGTTGCTGTCTATCTATATAATCCAGAAAAGCATCAAAACCTTGATGAATTAATGCATCTCGCTCGTGTATACCCCGAGGTGAATTATGCGCAATAAACACATCTACCGCTGGGAATTTCTGTAATAGCTTATGCACAGCCTCTTGTGTATACATATGATTGCCCACTTTTTTGTACTGCCAGCTCCCTGCAAAACCACCAAAGGTAAACCCGTAACGCTCCTCTATCTGGAGATGCAGATCAATAGTTGGTATTGGAAATTCAGCATCTATACAATGATTACCACGTACAGCCAAAACGTGTTCAGGTGCATAAATATCGATAGCCTTCTGTAACGTAACGTCGTAGAGATCGCCCAAAGATAACAATATATCTACGTCAGATACTGGTTCAATTTTACCAACAAGTGAATCATCATCGGCAATAGCAATTATGTTTAGCATTTTTATATTCTCTTATTAGAAATTAGAGTGGCGGTAATTGTGGTTGGTTAAGATGAAAACTTTAATGCTAAAGCACCCTCCTCATCCATATCAAAATTACCGAAATATCCGTAAAGATTGCTACACAAAAAGCATTTCGTATTCTTAACAGAACCAAACTTGTTTGTTTATATACATTGAGTTGCCAAGCGATATAAGCACTAATTATGTATATGGTGGCTTGGTGTTACTGTATGTAAAGATAATTTATCTATGCGACATATTATGACGCTTTAAAAAATCATTGAATTAAAAAATGCTACAGGTTGAATTGGCACTGCATGAACAGCAAATCAGATAATGCATCTACATACTTTTCATGCTTTTAACTAATGGGTCATGATTTGTCGTACATCATCATTATAATGTTAAAACTGACTTTTACCCTGCCTAAGCTGAGTAATAGCAATGTTTTTTCCTAATGATTTTAAGTACGAACACGATATTATGCGTCGGGGTCTATATGGATTGCTACTTGGCGATACAGTAGGACGTTCATATGAATTTAAGTCAGATGAAGAACTCCTTAAATTTTTAAAAATTGATATGGTGCCGCCGATTAATCAACGAATAGCAATATTAAACCGTGTATTTTGACAGAACAGTATTTAAATTTCCTATAGGAAGGGAGTTCAAAATACATCGTCGCAGGGATTATGGTTTTTGTGGTTTTAGAATGAAATAAGTTCCCTTGGTGACTTCATTTATCGTGGC